>JAIXRH010000031.1 GCA_027485285.1 Comamonadaceae bacterium
TATGAAAAAACGTTCGCTGATTGCTGCATCTTTGGGCTTGGCAAGTCTTTGCGCATTGCTACCGGGCCAGGTTCTGGCTCAGGCATTTCCGTCCAAACCCATCCGTATCATCGTGCCATTCACGCCGGGCTCGGCCACAGACACCATGGGCCGGATCATCTCTGAGCGTCTCTCTGTCGCTTTAGGTCAGCCTGTCACCATTGAAAACCGCGCTGGCGCAGGTGGCACCATTGGCATGAATGTGGTGGCCAAAGCGCCGCCAGATGGCTACACCCTGGGCGTCATTTCATCCGGCCACGTGGTCAACCCTGTGCTCTATGCAAGTATTCCCTATGACACCCTGAAGGACTTCACTGGCGTTGCACCCTTGGCGAGCCTGCCTTCTGCACTGGTGGTATCGCCATCATTGGGCATTCGCAATGTGCGTGATTTGGTTGCTGCGGCCAAATCCAAGCCCGGCACTTTCAACTACGCGACAGCCGGCGTTGGCAGCGGCGCGCACATCAGCGCAGAAAAATTCCGCATGGCCACCGGCATTGATGCCTTGCACGTGCCCTTCAGAGGATCACCTGAATCACTGACTGAAACCATGGGAGGACGCACACAGTTCACGTGGACGCCACTTTCGACGGCCTCAGGTCTGGTCAAAGAGGGCAAACTTTTGGCTCTTGCTGTCAGCACACCCAAACGTGTGGCTGCATTCCCGGAAGTTCCCACCATTGCAGAGGCAGGCTTTCCCAAAGGTGAATTCAACTTCTGGGTGGGTCTGCTGGCCCCAGCTGGAACGCCCAAAGAAATCGTCGCGCGCTTGAACGACGAGATTAACAAGGCACTTGCCACACCCGAAATGAAAGAGCGTTTTGCAAAACTCGGAGCCGAGCCAATGGATATGAACCCGGCTCAGTTCGACACTTTCTTGCGTGACGAGTACAACGTGCTGGGTGACGTCATGCGCGCCTCTGGTGCCAAACCTCAGTGAATTTGAGAACCAAAACTTCCCCGTGCAGCTGAACTCGGGGCACTCCAAAGCGATGCAAGCACTCAGCGGCGTCTTGCACACCATTCCGAGTAAGACGGGTGGCCTGAGCGCGTATGTCACAGGACAAGGCAGTCCCTTGCTCCTGGTGCATACCGTGAATGCGTCTGCCAGCGCGGCCGAGGTGCGGACAGTTTTTGAACGCATGGGTCAGCACCGCACGGTCTACGCCATTGACTTGCCTGGCTTCGGAGCCTCCGAGCGCACGGACCGCCTGTACACGCCACGCCTGATGACCGACGCGATATTGGACTTGGCCGACTACATCCACACACGACACCCAGCACAGGCCATAGACGCGCTTGCTGCATCACTGTCGTGTGAGTTTTTGGCACGCGCGGCGGTTGAACAACCCTTACTGTTCAGAACCCTGTCGCTGGTCAGCCCTACCGGAATGAGCGGCTTGCGGCTGCGGCAGGCACCCTCTGGCAGCACCTACGGACAGGGCTGGTTATTGGCAGCCTTAAAAGGCCCCGGTTGGGGGCGCGCACTGTTCAAAGGCCTCACCCGCCCCAGCGTGATCCGCTATTTTCTCAACAAGACTTGGGGTTCTCGCGACATTGATGAAACGATGTTCGACTATGCCGTGTGGACCACGCAAGAACTCGGCGCAGAGCACGCCCCCCTGTGCTTTTTGTCAGCGCAGATGTTCAGCGCCGACATCACCACGATTTACGACCAACTGCGCCTGCCGGTCTGGATGAGCCACGGCGTACGCGGTGATTTTGTTGACTACCGAGGCAAAGCACGCTTTGCCACACACGCCAATTGGCAATTCACCATATTCAACTCCGGCGCGCTGCCCTACTTTGAGTACGCGGATGACTTCGCCGAAAAAATGCTGACGTTCATGGCGCAGAGAACCGAAAGGTAATTGGTGGGAACATACACTCGGTCATTGGGCGCCCGCGAGCTATTTGCAGGCATCGTTTCACTCGACTTGATTGGTTTTACCAGCAGCGCGCTGCTGGCGTTTTTTGAAAAGAGGCTCATGCAATGGCAACATCCCTGAACGGCGTCAATCCGCTTGACGGTTTTACCGTGGACCGCGGTGCTATCGGTTATGTGGGCAAGGATTTGCAGCGCCCAGAGTGCATTCTTGCCGAGCGCGATGGAACGCTGTGGGCGGCGGATGCGCGTGGCGGCGTAACTCGCATAGCAGCCGATGGTTCGCAACACTTTATCGGTCAGCAGCAAGATCCGCGCTTTTCATCAGGCAACACCACAGACGCGGCTCAGGATTTTGAAGCACGGTTGACGCAGGGAACGCTGCCCAACGGCCTGGCCTTTGCCGCCAATGGCGACATCTTGATTTCCAACTTCGGCACCGATCTTTTGGAGGTGATGACCCGTGATGGCCGCACCCGCACACTGCACGACCGCATTGATGGCCAACCCATTGGCAAAGTCAATTTTGTCTTGCGTGACTCCAAAAATCGCATCTGGATCACCGTCTCGACAAGGATGAACCCCTGGACCAGCGCGGCCGCTAGCAGGGTGTGTGATGGGTTTATTGCGTTGGTTGATGAAAAAGGGATTCGCGTCGTCGCCGATGGTTTTTATTTCACGAATGAGATTCGCCTCGACGAGAAAGAAGAATGGCTCTACATCGCAGAGACGACAGGCCCGCGCATTACGCGCATGCGGCTGGATGAAAAGGCTTTGGGCGGCGTCACCTTAATTGACCGCGAGGTTTATGGCCCAGCCAATCTTGGCGGCTACCCAGACGGCATCACTTTCGATGCTTATGGCAACCTCTGGTGCACACTGGTGATGATGGACCAGCTCATCGCCATCACGCCAAAAGGCGACAAACGCATGTTGCTCGACGACAGCAATCCCCACACTGGCCCAATTTTTCGAGAGAAGATGAATGCCGGCACCCTGACCGCCGCTGACATGCAGCGCACCCACGGCACCATCGCCCCTTGGATGGCCAGCATCACCTTCGGCGGTCCTGATTTGCGCACGGCATATATAGGCAGCCTGCTCGGCACACGCATCCCGTTTTTCCGCTCTCCCGTGGCGGGACTTCCCATGATTCACTGGAATCAGAAGTTTTAAGCCATCAACCGATTCACGTGCCAACGCGGGGCATAGACCGTTTGGCGATTCCGCAACTCATCTTGACAAAAAAGCTGGGGACACGATGCGTGTAACCCTGGTTGTGCGTTCATTTTTGGCGATGCGTTCAAACTTAAACCAGAAGCCGTGCATTACAAAAGCACAGTTGACGCGTTAGGGGGCCTCTTCTGTGGTGACGTGTAAGGCGTGTTCTCTCGCGTTTGTCTGGCAGCACCTAATGTCAAAGCGGGTAAGTGGGTGGCTTTAGGAAGTACGGTAGCCACTCGCACCAGGTTTGAGCTTTCACACGGCTGGCTAAATTTGAACTTTGGGTTCAGGCCAGCTTGCCACAAAGGCGATGCCAAAGGTCGCTGGGCAGAGGGTGAACTACATGAAGTTTATTTGCTTACTCAAGCCTCATAAATCGTACCGACCACGTCAGCGGCTTCTAGTCGAAGTGGCACAAGTGCTTGATAGGCATCAGAGTGATGCCAACCATGTGCATCTGAAAGCGAAGTGA
>JAIXRH010000080.1 GCA_027485285.1 Comamonadaceae bacterium
AAAGAGATGGTGATGCCAGGTGACAACGTGTCGATCACTGTGAAGTTGATCCACCCCATTGCGATGGAAGAAGGCTTGCGCTTTGCGATTCGCGAAGGCGGTAAGACGGTTGGCGCGGGTGTGGTTGCCAAGATCATTGCTTAATCGAGGAATTTAAATGTCCTCTAAACAAAAGATTCGCATCCGCCTGAAGGCGTTTGACTACAAATTGATCGACCAGTCTGCTGCTGAGATCGTTGACACTGCCAAGCGCACCGGCGCGATTGTCAAGGGCCCTGTACCTTTGCCGACACGCATGAAGCGTTTTGACATCTTGCGTTCACCGCACGTCAACAAGACCAGCCGTGACCAGCTCGAAATCCGTACCCACCAGCGTTTGATGGACATCGTGGACCCAACTGATAAAACAGTTGACGCCTTGATGAAGCTCGACCTGCCAGCGGGCGTGGACGTAGAAATCAAGTTGCAATAAAGATCAATCTTTAGTGTGACTTTGGAATGGGTCAAAAGCCCATTCCAGCCCCCGCGCCAAAGAGTAGTTGCTCTTGGTGTGGTTTTCGCGATATACTCGCGGGCTCCGTGCAATTTGCATTGAGAATTTATCAACCGTCTTTCACGCAAAAACGTAACTGCCAATTGAAGTGGTTGCGGTGAGAGTTTTGGAGAAAACAATGAGTCAAAGCATCCGTTTGGGATTGCTGGGACGCAAGGTGGGCATGATGCGTCTGTTCACTGATGATGGGGATTCGATCCCTGTCACGGTGTTGGATGTGTCCAACAACCGCGTGACCCAAGTGAAAACCCAGGAAAACGACGGCTATGTGGCCTTGCAGGTCACATTCGGCGCACGCAAGGCCTCTCGCGTGACCAAGCCAATGGCTGGACACCTTGCGAAAGCAGGCGTCGAAGCCGGTGAAATCATCAAAGAATTCCACGTGACTGCAGATGTCGCAGCAAAGTACGCCGCTGGCGCTACTGTGCCTGTGTCTGATGTGTTTGCCGTGGGCCAAAAGGTGGACGTGCAAGGCACAACCATCGGTAAAGGCTTTGCTGGCACCATCAAACGTCACCATTTCAAGTCACAGCGCGCGTCGCACGGCAACAGCCGTTCGCACAACGTGCCTGGCTCTATCGGTATGGCGCAAGACCCAGGTCGCGTGTTCCCCGGTAAGCGCATGTCTGGCCATTTGGGCGCAGACATTGTGACCACACAAAACCTCGACGTGATTCGCATCGACGAAGCTCGCCAACTGTTGTTGATCCGTGGCGCAGTGCCAGGTTCAGCCGGTGGCTTCGTGACTGTGCATCCCGCCGTCAAAGCTAAGGGGACGAACTGATGCAAGTCGAACTCCTGAACGATCAAGGTCAAGCTGCGTCTAAGTACGACGCGCCAGAAACCGTTTTCGGTCGCGAATACAACGAAGATCTGGTTCACCAGATCGTGGTGGCTTATCAAGCTAACGCGCGTCAAGGCACTCGTGCCCAAAAAGACCGTGAGCAAGTCAAGCACTCCACCAAGAAGCCGTTCAAGCAAAAAGGCACCGGCCGCGCTCGCGCGGGTATGACGTCTTCGCCTCTGTGGCGTGGCGGCGGTCGCATTTTCCCGAACATGCCGAACGAGAACTTCACACAGAAGATCAACAAGAAGATGTACCGCGCTGGTATGGCTTCGATCTTGTCCCAGTTGGCCCGCGAAGGTCGTCTGGCTGTGGTCGAGTCTTTGAAGGTGGATGCGCCTAAAACCAAGCTGTTGGCAGCCAAATTCAAGGCCATGAACCTTGAGTCTGTTTTGGTGATCTCCGAGGAAGTTGATGACAACTTGTACTTGGCTTCACGCAACTTGCCCAACGTGTTGGTGGTTGAGCCGCGCTATGCAGATCCATTGTCATTGGTGCACTACCGCAAAGTCCTCGTGACCAAGGGTGCCATGGACCAACTCAAGGAGATGTTCGCATGAGCCACGGACACAAACAAACCAAATTTGACGAAGGTCGTTTGATGCAATTGTTGGTCTCTCCCGTCGTGTCCGAAAAGGCCACCATGGTTGCAGAAAAGCAAAATGTCGTCACCTTCAAAGTGCTGCAAAACGCTGCTAAGCCTGAGATCAAAGCCGCTGTGGAATTGATGTTCAAGGTGGAAGTGCAAAGCGTGAACGTGGTTAACACAAAAGGTAAGTCCAAGCGTTTTGGTAAGTCCATGGGCCGCCGCGACAACGTTCGCAAAGCTTATGTGACCCTGAAGCCTGGACAAGAACTCAACATCTCTGGGGAGGCCGCTTAATCATGGCAGTCATCAAGATGAAACCGACGTCGCCCGGTCAACGTGGCGTCGTCAAAGTTACCCGTGATCACCTTCACAAAGGTGAACCTTACGCTCCTTTGTTGGAACCCCAACACCAAAAATCGGGTCGTAACAACAACGGTCACATCACTACCCGTCACAAGGGTGGTGGTCACAAGCATCACTACCGCGTGGTGGACTTCAAGCGTAACAAAGACGCTATCCCCGCCAAAGTGGAGCGCATTGAATACGATCCAAACCGTACGGCACACATCGCATTGGTGTGTTACGCAGACGGCGAGCGTCGCTACATCATTGCACCCCGTGGTTTGGAAATTGGCGCATCGTTGCTCAGCGGTTCGGAAGCTCCGATCCGTGCAGGCAACACCTTGCCAATTCGCAACATTCCAGTGGGTTCCACCATTCACTGTATCGAACTCAAGCCAGGTGCGGGTGCACAAATTGCGCGCTCTGCCGGTACGTCAGCCACATTGTTGGCTCGCGAAGGCACTTACGCTCAAGTGCGTATGCGCTCTGGTGAGGTTCGCAAGATCCATATCGAATGCCGCGCCACCATTGGTGAAGTTGCAAACGAAGAACACAGCCTCCGTCAATTGGGTAAAGCTGGTGTCAAGCGCTGGATGGGTATTCGCCCAACCGTGCGTGGCGTCGCGATGAACCCAGTGGATCACCCACACGGCGGTGGCGAAGGTCGCACCGGTGAAGGCCGTCATGCTGTTGACCCATGGGGTAACCTGACCAAAGGCTACCGTACCCGTAACAACAAACGCACACAAGTCATGATTGTGTCGCGTCGTAAAAAGTAAGGGGTAACAAATGACTCGCTCTCTCAAAAAGGGTCCGTTTGTTGACCATCATTTGGTTGCCAAGGTCGACAAGGCCATCGCAACCAAAGATAAAAAGCCAGTGAAAACTTGGTCACGTCGTTCCATGATCTTGCCCGATTTCATCGGCTTGACCATCGCTGTGCACAACGGCAAGCAACACGTGCCCGTGTACATCACTGACCAAATGGTGGGTCACAAGTTGGGCGAATTCGCGCTGACTCGTACCTTCAAAGGTCACCCCGCGGACAAAAAAGTCCAGAAGAAATAAGGAAAGACCATGGAAACACGTGCAGTCCTTAGGGGCGTCCGTTTGTCGGTCGACAAAGGCCGTTTGGTCGCGGACATGATCCGCGGCAAAAAAGTTGACCAGGCTCTGAATATCTTGACCTTCACGCAGAAAAAAGCTGCGGGCATCGTCAAGAAAGTTTTGGAATCTGCGATTGCCAACGCTGAACACAACGACGGTGCAGACATCGACGAATTGAAGGTGAAAACCATTTACGTCGAAAAAGGCGCCACGCTCAAGCGTTTCACTGCCCGCGCCAAAGGCCGCGGTAACAGTATCAGCAAGCCTACCTGTCACGTTTACGTGACAGTCGGTAACTGAAAGGTATAGGAAGATATGGGACAAAAAATCCACCCCACAGGCTTTCGCCTTGCAGTGAGCCGCAACTGGGCGAGCCGTTGGTACGCAAGCAACAAAGACTTCGCTGGCATGCTGGCTGAAGACATCAAAGTTCGCGAGTACCTCAAAGCCAAGCTGAAAAACGCTTCTGTGTCTCGCGTTCTCATCGAGCGTCCCGCTAAAAGCGCACGCATCACCATCTTCTCGGCTCGTCCAGGTGTGGTGATCGGCAAAAAAGGCGAAGACATCGAGAACTTGAAGAAAGAACTCGCAGCGCGTTTGGGCGTGCCAGTCGCAGTGAACATCGAAGAAGTGCGCAAGCCTGAAATCGATGCGCAATTGATCGCTGACAGCATCACCCAACAGCTCGAAAAACGCATCATGTTCCGTCGCGCCATGAAGCGCGCCATGCAAAACGCCATGCGTCTGGGTGCTCAAGGCATCAAGATCATGTCGGCAGGTCGTTTGAACGGCATCGAGATCGCACGTACCGAGTGGTACCGTGAAGGTCGCGTGCCACTTCACACCCTGCGTGCAGACATCGATTACGCAACTTCTGAAGCTAAAACCACTTACGGCATCATTGGTGTCAAAGTGTGGGTTTACAAAGGCGATACCTTGGGTCGTAACGACCTGCCGGCCGCTGCTGAGCCCCGTGCTGAAGAAGAGCGTCGTCCTCGCGGTCCTCGCCGTGACGCTCGCCCCACAGGTGATCGTCCCGCACGCCCAGGCGCTCGTCGCCCAGCAGGGACCAATGCCGCACCAACGGATGGCAGCGATAAACCCGCTGAAGCCGCCGGTGCCCCTACAACTGCCGTCAAGCGCGTCCGCAAGGTTGCCGCGCCCGCATCCACTGGCACGGCTGCGGACGGAACAGGAGAATAAGCATGCTGCAACCAGCACGCCGTAAATACCGCAAAGAGCAAAAAGGCCGCAACACCGGCATCGCAACACGTGGTAACACCGTTGCATTCGGTGATTTCGGTTTGAAATCCACTGATCGCGGCCGTCTGACGGCCCGCCAGATCGAGGCCGCACGTCGTGCGATTTCCCGTCACGTCAAACGTGGCGGCCGTATCTGGATTCGTGTGTTCCCTGACAAGCCGATCTCCCAAAAGCCTGCTGAAGTGCGTATGGGTAACGGTAAAGGTAACCCCGAGTACTACGTGGCTGAGATCCAACCCGGCAAGGTCCTCTACGAAATCGTAGGCGTCCCTGAAGAGTTGGCCCGTGAAGCATTCCGTCTGGCCGCTGCAAAGTTGCCCTTGCGCACCACGTTTGTGGCTCGCATGATCGGCCAGTAACTCAGGAGAAATAAGAAATGAAAGCTGCTGAACTGCGCCAAAAAGACGTTGCCGGCTTGGAAGTGGAAGTCAAAGAGTTGCAAAAAGCTCATTTTGGCTTGCGCATGCAAAAAGGTACGCAACAACTCAACAACACGTCACAGCTGCGTTCAACACGTCGCAGCATTGCACGTGCGAAAACAATCCTTGCTGAAAAGCAAGCCGCTGCAACCCCGAAAGCTTAAGGAGCAAACATGACGGAAGCTAAAAAATCCCTCAAGCGCACCTTGGTTGGCAAGGTGGTTAGCGACAAGCGCGCTAAAACAGTGACAGTGCTCGTTGAGCGTCGTGTGAAGCACGCGCTCTACGGCAAAATTGTTGCTAAGTCGAGCAAGTATCACGCGCATGACGAAACAGGTGAATACCACTTGGGCGACATGATCGAGATCACTGAAAGCAAGCCCATTTCGAAAACCAAAAACTGGGTGGCCACCCGTTTGGTTGAGAAGGCGGCTGAGGTTTAAATACCAAAGGGCTTCGGCTCTGCAAGGCTAAGAAAAACGACCCACAATGTGGGTCGTTTTTTGTTTTTATAACGTCATAGATTTGGAGACACCATGATCAAAATTGGAGATACCCTGCCGCACACCACCCTGATGGAGTATTCAGAGGTCGAAGGTGAAGGATGCAGCATTGGCCCGAATGCCGTGGATGTGGCCCAAGCCGCAGCTGGAAAAACCATTGCCTTATTTGCACTGCCAGGTGCATTCACACCCACATGCTCGGCCAAGCACGTGCCTGGCTATGTTGAGAGCTACGAGCATTTCAAAGCAGCAGGTGTCGATGAAATTTGGTGCGTCAGCGTGAACGACGCCTTTGTGATGGGCGCCTGGGCTCGCGAGCAACACACCCAAGGCAAAGTGCGCATGCTGGGTGATGGCAGCGCCGATTTCGCGAAAGCCACAGGTTTGACACTCGACCTGACTGCCCGCGGCATGGGTTTGCGAAGCAACCGCTACTCCATGCTCGTCAAAGATGGCAAAGTGGCGCAACTGAACGTTGAGGGCCTAGGTAAATTCGAAGTCAGCGATGCTGCCACATTGTTGTCACAGGTCAAGGCCTGATGAGGCCCAGTTCACCAGCCTAAAGACCGCATAAGCACAGCCCAACCACACGCCCAGTGCAAACAGGCGTGAGGTTGTGCTGTCGCGCGACGCGGGGGTGTCGGACGGCAAAACTTTGTCTCCCTTGAGCATGGGCGTCAGCAAATCTTCGCTTTTGAAGTATTTGTAATACAACACCGACGCCACATGCAAAAACAACAGTGCGATGAGGGCGTTGCTGCCTATTTCTTTATGGAAATTTGTGGCCCATGACACCCAGTCTGAGGCGACCCAACTGGTCCATGGACCCGCATTGGAAATTTCATCATCGCTCATCAAGCCGCTGAACACTTGCAGCATCAAAACCACCAACATGGCAAACACAGAAAGTGCACCCATCGGGTTGTGTCCAACGGTGGGTGTGTGGCTGCCGTGTCTGATGTTGTTTATGTAGGCCAGCAGTTGAGCTGGGGTAGGGAGAAAATTCACAAATCGCGACCAGTGCCCCCCCAACAGTCCCCAGATCACGCGGAAAAAGACCAAGGATAAAACCCCATATCCAAACCAGAAGTGAAATTTCATCAGGTCGCCCCCAATTTCACTCGTGATGAACAAGCCCGCAACAGCGGCGATCAGCAACACATGGAAAACACGGGTGGGTAAATCCCAGACGCGTATGGAACGTAAGTCAGTGTTTGAGGTCATGGTGGGGTATTAAATTGAAAATGATAATGACGATGAGTCATCGTAAACTCATCACACGCTGCTTAGGATTTTTTTAACCTCTCAAAGGAAACTGCGCCATGAAAAAAATCATGCTCTCTTGGTTGGCCCTCAGTGCCACCGTTGTTAGTTTTTCTGCTTCAGCGCAATTCGCTAAGCCTGAAGACGCCATCAAATACCGAAAAGCGGCATTCACCGTAACTGGTGCGCATTTTGGTCGTATGGGCGCCATGGCCCAAGGCAGAGTGCCGTTCGACAGCAAAATCGCAACAGAGAATGCAGAGATTGTGGCCACCATGGCCAAACTGCCTTGGGCGGCTTTTGGCGAGGGCACTGACACAGGCGATACCCGTGCCAAAAGTGAGATTTGGTCACAAAACGCGAAATTCAAAGAAAATTCAGAAAAATTTCAAGCCGAGTCTCTCAAACTGGTGGCGGCAGCCAGGGGCGGCAGAGAAGACGCATTCAAGTCTGCCTTCAACGCCACAGCTGGCACATGCAAGACTTGCCATGACGACTTCCGCGGCAAGTAATTAATTGACGCTGACACATTCATGGGGCGCCGCACAGCGTGTGGTGCCCCATTTCATATGGCCTCATGTTTTGAAGTTGGTGAGATTGACACAAGTTTATAAATATTGGATGTGCTTGGCCATGGCGACCAGCTTGCTTGGTTGCACGCCTGAGTTGAACTGGCGCTTGGTGTCGTCAAGCCAAAACCTGGCTCATGCGTTGATGCCTTGCAAACCAGACAAAGCCACACGTGCCGTGACATTGCGTGTCAATGCGACAGAGGTGTCGACGCAACTGCACATGCAGGCATGCGAAGCAGGCAAGATGAACTTTGCTTTGGCTGAATTGGCCGTGCCGCCCAATGCGTCCACCCAGGAATTGCGTGATGCATGGCGATTGGCGAGCTTGGCTTCGCTTCACACCACAGAATCACAAGCGATTTCTGAGCCAAGGCTGATCAAAGGTGACAAACCCTCTCAGGCCTTGATGACGCGTGTCACGACCCCAGCGCATCAAGCTCAATTTGTATGGTTCATCACTGAGCAAACCATTTACCAAGCCGCGGTGTACGGAAAGCCCAATGACAAAGCCTTTGCAGAGGCGGCTGAAACTTATGTGTCAGGAATCAAATGGCCTTGAACACAGATGTACTGCCCAGACGCACCGCGGTGTGGGTTTTTGTGGCCTTGGCCGCGGCCTATTTTTTGTCGACCTTGTTGCGCGCGATCACCGCCACACTATCACCCATCTTGACGGATGAGTTTGGCATGCAGGCCAGAGACCTCGGCTTGCTGGCGGGCGCCTACTTTTTGGGCTTCTCCATCACGCAACTGCCCATGGGCCATTGGCTTGACCGCCACGGCCCTAAACAAGTGGTGTTGAGCTTTTTGTGCGTTGCCGTGTTGGGTTGTTTTGCGTTTGCTTGGGCCAATGACTTCACGGGACTGATGTTGGCGCGCGTGTTGATTGGGGTGGGCGTCAGTGCATGTTTGATGGCACCTCTCACCGGCTACCGCCGCTGGTTGGTGTTGGAGCAACAGCAACGTGCCAACTCTTGGATGTTGATGACCGGCGCATTGGGGATGTTGACCTCCACCTTGCCCGTGCAGTGGCTGTTGCCGTTGGTGGGATGGCGCTGGATGTTCATGGCCTTGGGTTTGCTGGTGGCGGTGGCCATGGTCGTGATTTTTTGGAAAGTACCCGCTTGGCGATTGGCCGAGCCAACACAGCGTGAAGAGACAGCTTCAGTGCCGGGCATCATGGCGAGTTACACGCAGGTGTGGGCGCATCCTTATTTCCGACGCATGGCCCCCATGGGGTTTTTCAATTACGGCGGCATGATTGCCATGCAAACTTTGTGGGCGGGGCCATGGATGGTCAAAGTAGCCGGATACAACCCGCTTGAAGCCGCCACGGGTCTTTTTTGGCTGAATGTGTGCATGCTGTTGACTTTTTGGTTGTGGGGCTTGGTGACGCCAAGTTTGACTGTGCGGGGTTACGACGCAAACAAATTGATCACGTATGGCGTGCCATTGAGCCTGTGCGCACAAGTCGCCATCGTTTGGGGCGGGCAAGACGCGGGGGCAGCGCACTGGGTGATCTTTTGCGTTTTGAGCTCTTTCGTCTCTTTGGCGCAGCCTGCAGTCGGCATGGCTTTTCCCTCGGCGTTGGCGGGTCGTGCGTTGTCGGCCTATAACTTGGTGTTGTTCTTGGGCGTGTTCGTGGTGCAATGGGGCGTGGGACTGATGATTGACGGTTTTAAAACCATGGATTGGACGGAAACACACGCCTTTCAAGGCGCCATGGCGGTGTTTTTGATGTGTTGCACCGTGTCGTACGGCTACTTTTTAAAGCACAGGCCTGAACGCTGATAATTTGAATGATTTTTTTCAAGTGCCTATGAGCAACCGCATCCTCATCATTGCCCACGCGCCTCTGGCGCAAGCTTTGCGCGATTGCGCCATGCATGTCTATGCCGAGTGCGCAGCCGATGTCATCGCCCTTGATGTCTTGCCAGACGCTCAACCCGAAGACACATTGGCGCAAGCCATCGACGCTGCAGGCGAAGCCTTGAATAACGGCTTGTTGGTGCTGACCGACATCTTTGGCGCAACCCCCGCCAATGTGGCGCAAAAGCTGGTGGCTGGCAGTCATGCCAAGCTCATTGCGGGGGTCAATTTGCCCATGCTGTTTCGCAGCGTTTGCTATCGCCATGAGCCGCTAGATGCTTTGGTGGCACGCGCCCTCACGGGCGGCACACAAGGTGTGATGCAAGTCGCCATCACAGCCCCTCACAATCAAAATGGACGAATCCATGATCACGACCTCAACCACCATCTGCAATAAATTAGGGTTGCACGCACGCGCTTCGGCCAAACTCACCAAGCTCGCAGGCAGCTTTCCCTGCGAAGTGTGGATCAGCAAAGGCGAGCGCCGCGTGAACGCCAAAAGCATCATGGGTGTCATGATGCTGGCCGCTGGCATCGGCAGCCTTGTCGAGCTTGAAACCGACGGCCCCCAAGAGCAAGAGGCCATGGATGCCTTGTTGGCTTTGATGGCTGACAAATTTGGTGAAGGCGAGTAAGCCCGCATGACGTTTTCTATCCACGGTCTGGCAGTTGCCCGAGGCATCGCCATTGGTCGAGCCGTCTTGGTGGCTTCAAGTCGCGTGGATGTGGCGCATTACTTCATTGCGCCCGAGCAGGTGGATGCCGAGCTGACGCGCTTGGTGCAAGCGCGAGAGGCGGTGATGGTCGAACTGCAAGCACTGCATGACCATCTCCCCAAAGATTCGCCCCCTGAACTGTCAGCCATTTTGGAAGTCCACTTGATGTTGTTGCAAGACACCATGCTGGCGGATGGCGTGAGCGGCTGGATCAAAGAACGCTTCTACAACGCCGAGTGGGCCCTGACTTCGCAGCTCGATGTGGTGGCGAGACAGTTTGATGAAATGGACGACGCCTATTTGCGTGAGCGCAAAGGTGACTTAGAACAGGTGGTCGAGCGCATGCTGCGGCACATGAAGGGCGTGGCGCATGTGATGCCCCATCCCTCGGTCAAGCGCAGCAACCAACCCCGCCAGCAAGACTTGCAACTCGACGATGAGATGGATGTGCCTTTGGTGTTGGTGGCGCATGATTTATCACCGGCAGACATGTTGCAGTTCAAGCAAAGTGTGTTCACCGGTTTTGTCACCGATGTGGGCGGCAAAACATCGCACACGGCCATCGTGGCGCGTAGCTTGGATATTCCTGCGGTGGTCGGGGCACGCACGGCCAGTCAGTTGGTGCGTCAAGACGACTGGATCATCATTGACGGTGACGCTGGTGTGGTCATCGTCAACCCGTCGCCCATCATCTTGGCCGAGTACGGCTTCAAGCAACGTCAGGCCGATTTAGAGCGCGAGCGCCTTTTGCGTTTGCGACACACGCCTGCGGTGACCCTTGACGGCCAGCGCATCGACTTGTTGGCCAACATTGAAATGCCTGAGGACACACCCGCAGCGGTGGAAGTGAGTGCCGTGGGCGTGGGCCTGTTTCGCAGTGAGTTCCTGTTCATGGGCCGCGCTGGGTCGCTGCCCGATGAGCAAGAGCAATACCTTGCCTACAAACGCGCAGTCGAGGGCATGAAAGGGCTGCCGGTCACCATTCGTACGGTGGACATTGGCGCAGACAAACCCCTGGATCGCACCGTCAAAGACGAGACGCACTTGAACCCTGCCTTGGGCTTGCGCGCCATCCGGTGGAGCTTGGCCGATCCGGCCATGTTTTTGACGCAATTGCGCGCCATTTTGCGTGCCGCTGCGCATGGGCAAGTCCACTTGCTCATTCCTATGTTGGCGCACGCCCGGGAAATCACACAAACGCTGGCGCTGCTCGACAAAGCTCGCAAGCAACTCGATGCGCGTGGCGATGTGTTTGGTCCCGTCAAAGTGGGTGCCATGATTGAGGTGCCAGCCGCCGCGCTCAGCGTGAAAATGTTTTTACGACATTTCGACTACCTGTCGATTGGCACCAACGACTTGATTCAATACACCCTGGCCATCGACCGAGCGGATGAGTTGGTGGCGCATTTGTACGACCCCTTGCACCCCGCTGTGTTGCGTTTGCTGGCGGACACCATCGCTGAGTGTCGCAGGCAAGGCAAAGTTGTGAGTGTGTGCGGCGAGATGGCGGGAGACCCCACCATGACACGCTTGCTACTGGGCTTAGGCTTGCGCAGTTTTTCGATGCACCCCACACAAATTTTGGCGGTCAAGCAAGAGGTGATTCGTGCCGACACCTCGCGCCTAGAGGCTTGGGCGCAAGAGGTGCTGGCCAGCGATGAACCAGCCGAGTTGATGGGGCTTAAGCCTTAGAGGCTTGCGCCGCTGCGTGGGCCTGCTGGTCTGCGTGGTAGCTGCTGCGCACCATTGCGCCCACAGCTGCATGGCTAAAGCCCATCTCGTAAGCTTTTTCTTCAAACATCTTGAAGGTGTCCGGGTGCACATAGCGGCGCACCGGAATGTGACTGGTGGTGGGTGCCAGGTATTGGCCAATGGTGAGCATGTCGATGTGGTGGTCGCGCATGTCTTGCATCACTTGCAAAATCTCTTCGTCCGTTTCGCCCAAGCCCACCATCAAGCCGCTCTTGGTGGGCACATGGGGGAACAAAGCTTTGAACTTCTTGAGCAAGTTCAAGCTGAACGCATAGTCGCTGCCAGGTCGAGCTTCTTTGTAAAGACGCGGCACAGTTTCCATGTTGTGGTTCATCACGTCAGGTGGCGCAGCTTTGAGAATTTCTAAAGCGCGGTCATCGCGACCACGGAAGTCGGGAACTAAGATTTCAATTTGCGTTTGAGGTGACAGCTCGCGCGTACGGCGAATGCAATCCACAAAATGTTGGCTGCCGCCGTCACGCAAATCATCGCGGTCCACGCTGGTGATGACCACGTACTTGAGCTTCAACTCGGCAATGGTCTTGGCCAAGCTTTCTGGCTCGTTCACATCGAG
>JAIXRH010000015.1 GCA_027485285.1 Comamonadaceae bacterium
CGCAACACCTTGGGCGGTACAGCGCCAGTGCAGGTGCGTGCGCAGATTGCGCGCCATCACCTGCGACTGGCCTAATCTCGGCCCCACAAGATCCGCCTGGCGCCCTGTCTGATGGCTGTAGACAACAGCGCACCCCGCTCTGATTTGGATGTGGCCTCACCCAAGCCAGATGACGCGGGTGATCCACGGGGTGACGGTCAGCCCATGCGCAACGCAACCGCAAAGCAGATCGTTTAATTTTTTTCATCCCCACTGTCGCAAGCTTCACAGGCCTCGCGTGCACCTCGGGCTACTATCCGTCTCAAATTTAGGAGACACCCCATGCCTGTGATTACCAACATCGAAGATTTACGCGTTTTGGCTGAAAAGCGCGTGCCCCGCATGTTTTATGACTATGCCGACTCGGGCAGCTGGACCGAGGGCACGTACCGCGCCAACGAAGAAGATTTCCAAAAAATCAAGCTGCGCCAGCGCGTGGCTGTGAACATGGAAAACCGCAGCCTAGCTACCCAAATGGTGGGTATCGACGTGAAGATGCCTGTGGCCATCGCCCCCGTGGGCCTGACCGGCATGCAATGCGCCGACGGCGAAATCAAAGCCGCCCGCGCTGCTGAAAAATTTGGCATCCCTTTCATCTTGTCCACCATGAGCATTTGCTCGATGGAAGACGTGGCGGCGCACACCACGGCCCCCTTCATCTACCAGCTCTACATGATGCGCGACCGCGAAGCCATGGCCAACATGATTGAGCGCGCCCGCAAAGTCAAATGCAACGCCTTGGTGCTGACCCTCGATTTGCAAGTGATTGGCCAACGCCACAAAGACTTGAAGAACGGCCTGACTGCCCCACCCAGCCCCACCATTGCCAACATCATCAACCTGATGACCAAACCGCGCTGGTGTTTGGGCATGGCCGGCACCAAGCGTCACACCTTTGGCAACTTGGTGGGCCACGTCAAAGGCGTGAGCAACATGAAGTCGCTGTCGTCATGGACCAACGAACAGTTTGACCCCCGCCTCTCATGGGAAGACGTGGCGTGGGTCAAAGCCCAATGGGGTGGCAAGCTCATCCTCAAAGGCATTCAAGATGTGGAAGACGCCAAACTGGCCGTGCAAAGCGGTGCAGACGCGATTGTGGTGAGCAACCACGGCGGTCGCCAGTTGGACGGCGCACAGTCCAGCATCGAAGCACTGCCAGCCATCGTGGCCGCTGTGGGCGACCAGATAGAAGTGTGGATGGACGGCGGCATTCGCTCAGGCCAAGACGTTCTCAAAGCTTGGGCCTTGGGCGCACGAGGCACACTGATTGGCCGCGCCATGGCCTACGGCTTGGGAGCCATGGGTGAGGAAGGCGTGAGCAAAGCGCTGCAAATCATCTACAAAGAGTTGGACATCACCATGGCGTTTTGCGGCCACACCGACATTCAGAACGTGAACACCAACATCTTGCTGCCAGGCACGTTCCCCTCGGCCTGAACTCTGGCTTGAAGCACAGGCACGGGGGATTCCTATGAGCGCCATGCGTCGCATTGCGCACCTCGACATGGACGCGTTCTACGCGTCTGTGGAGCTCTTGCGCTACCCCCAGCTCAAAGGCTTGCCGGTGGTGATTGGCGGAGGCCGACGCCGCATTGACGACATGCTGGGCCGCTTGCGCGAGGCGCACCCGGACTATGCGTGGTCAGAAGACAAGCTGCACGAAATACCCCTCGATTTCTTTGCGCGCATCGCTAGCTACACGGGGCGCGGCGTGATCACCACCGCCACGTATGCGGCGCGCAAGTTTGGTGTGGGCTCGGCCATGGGGGTGATGAAAGCGGCCAAGCTCTGCCCCGACGCCATCCTGCTGCCGGTGGACTTTGACCAGTACCGCCATTACTCGCAGCGCTTCAAAACCATCATCACCGACATCGCGCCGCTGATGGAAAACCGTGGTGTGGACGAGGTGTACATCGACTTCACCGACGTGCCTGGAGGCCAACGCGAAGGGGGACGCGTGCTGGCTCGCCTCATACAAAAAGCCATCTTTGACGACACAGGCCTCACCTGCTCGGTGGGCGTGGCACCCAACAAACTGCTGGCCAAAATGGCCAGCGAATTCAACAAACCCAATGGCATTTCCATCGTTCAACCCGAAGATTTGGAAAGCCTCATTTGGCCACTGCCCTGCCGCAAGATCAACGGCATTGGCCCCAAGGCCGAAGCCAAACTGGCGACGCACCACATTCACACCATTGGCGACTTGGCCCAGCACGACCGTGTGTGGCTGATGCAGCACTTTGGCAAAAGCTATGGCGCTTGGCTGCATGATGCGGCACACGGCAAAGACGACCGACCCATTGAGACCGCGAGTGAACCCGTCAGCATCAGCCGAGAAACCACGTTTGAACATGACCTGCACGCCGTGCGTGACCGCGAGGCGTTGCGCATCATCTTCACCAAACTCTGCGAGCAGTTGGCCGCCGACTTGCAACGCAAAGGGTATGTGGGCAAAACCATTGGCATCAAGTTGCGCTACGACAACTTTCAAAGCGTCACGCGAGACCAAACATTGAGCACCTACGCCAACCAAGCCCACGCCATTCGTCAGGCGGCAGGCCAATGCCTCAAGCGTGTAGACCTCTCACGCCGCTTGCGATTGCTGGGTGTCCGCGTGGGCTCGTTGATGAAACTCGAAGACTGGCAAGCGCAAGGTTTAAAGGCTGAAGAAGCGTCGCCTCAACCCTACACAGAATCTTTGTTTGGAGACGAAATACCACGAAAGTTATAAGCACAAGCCTCAGGCGAGAATGAGAATTTTGACAACGATGGATTTTGAAAATGCACGCCCCCAAACGACATCTGTTGGCACTCTTATTCATCGCATGGTTGACGACGGGCGCAGCCAACGCCGCCTGCTTGGGCGACCCAAATAGCACCAAGGTGTATACCTTTGATGTGGTCCCTCAGCTCACAGCAGCCAAGATTTACAGCACTTGGTCGCCCCTGTTAGAACGCGTGGGCAAAGAAGCCGGCTTGTGTTTTGAATTGCGGGTCTCTCCCACCATTCCTGAGTTTGAGCAAAAACTGCTCAAAGGCGAGCCCGAGTTTGTGTTTCTCAACCCCTACCACGCGGTGCTAGCCCAACAAAAGAAAAAGTACCAACCACTGCTGGCTGACAGCGAGGATTTGCTCACGGGCATCTTGGTGGTGCGCGCAGACAGCCCCATCAAAAGCTTGGACGAACTCAAAGGTAAAAATATCTCCTTTCCAGCGCCCAACTCTTTTGCTGCTTCTTTGTTAATCCGCGCAGAATTAGGCAAACGAAAAATCGACATCAACCCTGTGTTCGTCAAAACACACAGCAATGTGTACCGCTCCGTCATTGGCAAAGACGCGATCGCCGGCGGTGGTGTGAACAACACCCTCGACAATGAAGTCTCTGAAGTGCGCCAACAATTGCGCGTGCTGTTTGAAACACAGGCCTACACCCCACATCCTGTGGCCACACACCCCACAGTCCCGGCTGCGGTGCGCGAGCGCTTCTTCAAAGCCATGCTCAAGCAAACGCAAGACGAAGAGGGCCGCAAGCTCCTAGATGGCATCAACCTCAGCAAACCTCAATCGGTGACTTATGCCAAGCACTACAAGCCCCTAGAGTCCTTGCAACTGGAAAAGTTTTTGGTCTTAACCGCGCAGTGACATGTCACAACGCCTGAGCATCTCAGACTGGAAAAGCATCAAGCCCGCCCTCTTGATTGGGGTGGCTTTGGCGCTGCTGCAAATTGGCTCAGGCTTGGCGACGTATCACCAATCCAAAAATATCCTGTGGGAAGGTAAGTTTCAAACCGCCCAAAGCCTCACACATGGGTTGGTGGTCGCGGTGGCTGACCCCATGGTGCTCAAAGACTACGCGGCCTTAGAGTCACGCATCGCACAAACCATGTCGAACGAACAGGTGGCATCGGCCTTGTTGACCGACCTCACGGGCAAAGTGTTGACACACCTCCAACGTGAACCCAAGCAAGCCCCTCGCCTGATGTTTGAACCCAGCCATTCGGCCGCGCCAGCAACCCAACAAACCACATTGCAGTTGCATGATGCGCAATTCATCACGACCTGGCACAAAGTGACTTTGGGGAAAGATTTGGGATGGGTGCGTGTGCAAACTTACAGCGAATTAGACAGCGCCGATTTGATGGGCTTGCGCCAACAAACCTTGATGTTGTCAGCGCTGTCTGTGGTTTCAGGCATCCTGATCTTGGGCGTTTTTTTGTGGCGCACCTATTTTGTGGTGGTGCAGCGCGAACAACAAATCGAGGTCCAGTTAGACGAAGCCACGCAGCGTTTGGTGCAATCTGAAAAATTGGCCTCACTCGGAGAGCTAGCGGCAGGGGTGGCGCATGAAATCAACAACCCCGTGGGCTACGTGTCGTCGAACCTCCACACACTGCAAAAGTACTTGGGCATCTTTGACCGCGTCTTAGACGCACCCGAAGTCAACACCAGCGAGATGGCGGCCCTCAAACAAAAACACAAATACGCATTCATTCGCGACGAGGTCCACACCTTGATGAATGAAACCCTTGAGGGTTTGACCCGCGTCAAAACCATCATCCAAGATTTGAAGGACTACGCCCGCACCAATGCCACGGCCTACTATGTGAGCGCAGACATTCACAACGGCCTGAAATCATCTCTCAACATTGCGCGCAATCAACTCAAAAATCGAGCAGATGTGCGCATGACCTTGGGCAATTTGCCCATGATCGATTGCTCGCCATCACAAATAGATCAAGTTTTTTTAAACCTGCTCGTGAATGCCGCACAGGCCATGCCCGAAGGCAAGCTTGGGCTGATTCACATCAAAACCGATTGCAACGCGCAACAGGTTTGGATCGAAGTGCAAGACAACGGCCCGGGAATGACAGCCGCTGTTTTAGAAAAAATCTTTGATCCTTTTTTCACCACCAAAGGCCCCGGAAAGGGCACAGGGCTTGGTTTGTCTGTGTCTCGCAGCATCATTCAGCAACACGGTGGCACGCTCACTGCCACGAGCACGGTAGGTGTTGGCACGACGTTCAAAATCACACTTCCCATCAAACGCCATTTGGCTTAAGGATGACCATGACTGCCCACAACGACACATTTGATGCCAGCCAATACAGGGTGTTGTGCGTAGACGATGAGCCCAATATTTTGTCTTCACTGCGCAGAATGTTGACCCTCGAGGGGTTCGAAGTGGTCACGGCTGAAGGCGGTGCGCAGGCCTTGGAGCAGCTCGCGAAACAGCCCATCCAAGTGATCATCTCTGACATGCAAATGCCGCAGATGAATGGCGCTGAGTTACTTGAAAAGGTCACCCAGCAATGGCCCCTAACCATGCGGCTGCTGCTGACTGGCGCTTCTGATGTCACGGGTGCGATTGACGCCATCAACCAAGGCGCGATTTACCGCTACATCGCCAAACCATGGAACGATGAGGAACTGCTCAGCACCATCAAATCAGCCATTGTCTATGGCTCTTTGGTGAATGACCACGATCGGCTGCAAGCGCTGGCTGAGGCTCAAAAAGAGTCGCTGAATGAAATGGTGGACACGCTCGAGTCTCGCGTCAAAGAGCGCACCAAAGATTTGCGTGATGCCTATGTGGCGTCCATCAAATCGTTCTCGAATTTGTTGGAGCTGCGCCGTCCAGACCTGTTGCCACACTCTCGACGTGTGGCCACCTTGTCGATGAAAATGGCCAAGCTGGCTGGCTTGGATGAGGATGCCTGCCAAGCCATCTTCATCGCTGGCTTGCTGCACGACATCGGCAAGATTGGCTTGAGCGACCGGGTTTTGAACACCAAGTTCGTTGAACTGCCCCTGTCAGATGCCAAGGTTTACCGCACGCACACCACCATGGGCGAGGCCATCTTGAGTGCCCTGCCTGATATGAAAGAGGTGGCCGCCATCATTCGCTCCCACCACGAGTACTTCAATGGCACAGGTTTTCCAGATGCGCTGGAAGGTGATGCCATTCCCATTGGCGCTCGCATCGTGGCCATTGCAGAGGCCTTTGAGGAGTTGCAATCGGGCGATTACGCCAAAGCGCAAAGCACGCCTGCAGATGCCGTGCGAGTCATCACCAGCAACAAGGGCGTTTTGTTTTGCCCTGCAATGGCTGAGCTTTTTGTCAAAGCGCTTCGCGGGGCTTGAGTTGACAGCGACCCGTCGCCCGTGTCATTGGCGTGCAGTTCGCACATTGGCTGGCATGGCCTGCGGGTGGCTGGTGCGACATGGGTTGATATCCAGTCCACCACGGCGCGTGTAACGCGCATACACCTCTAGGCGCAGCGGTTTGCAGCGACGCGTGATGTCCATGAAGATGCGCTCCACACATTGCTCATGAAACTCGTTGTGGTTTCTGAAACTCACGATGTAGCGCAGCAAACCCGCTTGGTCAATTTGCGGGCCGGTGTAGCTGATGCGCACACTGCCCCAGTCGGGCTGTCCTGTGACCAAACAATTGCTTTTGAGCAAGTTGCTGGTCAAGGTCTCCGTCGTCGGTGCTTCGTTGAAGGAGGCGGTGAGCAGCTCTGGATTGGGGTGGTATTGGTCGCACACCAAATCCAAACGGTCCAAGCTCAGGCCGTCCAGTTCATGCACGGGTTCGCGGTCAAAGCTGTCGGGCAACACCAGTTGCACACCCACGCTGGCTTTGACGGGTTCGCCATGCCAAATAGCCGCGCTCAGGTCTTGCCGCAGGCGGGCTTGTACATCGGCGATGTCGTCGAGGCGCGTGTTGTTGAAGCTGTTTAAGTACAGCTTGAAGGACTTGCTTTCGATGATGTGTGTGGACTCCGCTGGCACGGTGATGCGCGCGAGCGCCACTTGGGGTTTGCCGCGCGTGTTGAGCCAGCTCAACTCATACGCCGTCCACAAGTCAGCGCCAAAAAATGGGGGCTGCGCTGGCACGCCAATTTCGTCACGTTTGGCTTGGCGCGGAATAGGGAACAACAAAGAGGCGTCGTATTGGTCCACATACGAGGATGTTTTCCCCAGCTGGGATTGTTCAGGGGTGTTCATTTGCATCCCTCCAATCGACGACGGAACACCTTGCGGTCTGGCTCTGAGACGGCAGCGTCAAAGGCATAGCCCTCGAGGTTGAAGCCCTCCAAACCTTTGGGCGTCTTGACTTGGTGTGTCACCGCATAGCGCGTCATCAAGCCGCGCGCACGCTTGGCATTGAAACTGATGATTTTGTATGTGCCGCCCTTGAAGTCTTCAAACACGCATTCAATCACGCGGGCCTTCAAGGCCTTGCGGTCTACCGCCTTGAAATACTCTTGCGAAGCAAGGTTGACGATGATGGGCTCATGCTCAGCACTCAGGCGTTCATTCAAATAGTTGGCGATCTGCGCGCCCCAAAATTTATACAGATTGCTGCCCTTGTCGTTGGCCAACGCGGTGCCCATCTCTAAGCGATAGGGCTGCATCCAATCGAGGGGACGCAGCACGCCGTACAGACCGCTCAAAATGGCCACATGCGATTGCGCCCAGTCCAAGTCTTTGGGTTTCAGGGTTTTGGCATCCAATCCCTCATACACATCACCGTTGAAAGCCAGCACGGCTTGTTTGGCATTTTTGGCTGTGAATTTTGGGCGCCAAGCTTGGTAACGCGCCACATTCAGGCTGGCAAGTGCATCACTCAGGTCCATCAAACTGGCGATCTCTTGCGGTGATTTTTCTTGCAAGATGTCAATCAATTCAGCCGACTGCTTCACAAACAAGGGCTGCGTGTGGGGCACATCACCTGCGGGAGTGTCGTAATCAAGCGCTTTGGCGGGGGAGAGTAAGAACAACATCGTTGGCATAGGGCTTAGCAAGGAAGCCTGAATTATCGGGGGATGACTGGTCATCCCCTAGGTAAAATGTGTCTTTTAGCCCTCTGGCCCAACGACTGCCCCGTGCTGCCGTTTTTCTTTTTGTCCAAAGCCCGCCCCATGAGCAACACGCCAGCCCTTCCCATCGAACAACCCGGCCTTGATCGCCTGTCCAAATCGTTCGAGCCAGCCGCCCTTGAAGCCCATTGGGGCCCCGAGTGGGAAAAACGCGGCTATGGTGTCGCTGGTTTTCGGGGCACGGGCGCCCCAGCTGCGGATACCCCAGCGTTTGCCATTCAGCTGCCCCCACCCAATGTGACCGGCACCTTGCACATGGGCCATGCGTTCAACCAAACCATCATGGACAGCTTGACGCGCTACCACCGCATGTCGGGCTTTAACACCGCCTGGATTCCCGGCACCGACCACGCGGGCATTGCCACGCAAATTGTGGTCGAGCGCCAGCTGCAAGCCCAAGGCATCAGCCGCCACGACATGGGCACCAGCCCCGCCGAAGCCCGCAAGAACTTTGTGAGCAAGGTGTGGGAGTGGAAAGAAGAATCGGGCAGCACCATCACCAGCCAAATGCGCCGCATGGGCGACAGCGTGGACTGGAGCCGTGAGTACTTCACGATGGATCCCAAGCTCTCTAAAACGGTGACTGAAACCTTTGTGCAGTTGTACGAGCAAGGCCTGATTTACCGCGGCAAGCGCTTGGTCAACTGGGACCCCGTGCTGATGAGCGCGGTGTCTGACCTGGAAGTCGAGAGCGAAGAAGAAGACGGCTCCATGTGGCACATCCGCTACGACCTGGTGGACCCAGATGGCAGTCTCGCAGCTGCGGGTTTAGGCTCACTCACCGTGGCCACCACCCGTCCCGAAACCCTGCTGGGCGACGTGGCCGTGATGGTGCACCCCGAAGACGAGCGCTACAGCGCGCTGATCGGCAAGCAAGTCCATCTGCCTTTGTGCAGCCGCACCATCCCCGTGATTGCCGACGACTACGTGGACAAAGACTTTGGCACTGGCGTGGTGAAGGTCACGCCCGCGCACGACACCAACGACTACGCCGTGGGCCAGCGCCATAAGCTAGAGATGATTTGCGTGCTGAACTTGGACGCCACCATCAACCACAACGCGCCCGAAAAATACCGTGGCCTCGACCGCTTTGTGGCCCGCAAGGCTGTGGTGGCCGACCTCGAAGCCGCTGGCCATTTGGTCGAGGTGAAGAAACACAAGCTCATGGTGCCCCGCTGCGCCCGCACCGGCCAAGTGATTGAGCCCATGCTGACCGACCAATGGTTTGTCGCCATGAACCAAGTGGGCCAAGGCGATGCCACAGGCAAGAGCATCGCCCAAAAAGCCATCGACGCAGTGCAGTCTGGCGAAGTGAGCTTTGTCCCCGAGAACTGGGTGAATACCTATAACCAATGGATGAACAACATCCAAGACTGGTGCATCAGCCGCCAGCTCTGGTGGGGCCATCAAATCCCCGCGTGGTACGACGAAGACGGCAACGTCTACGTGGCACGTGATGAAGCCGAAGCGCAAGCCAAGGCACCGGGTAAAACTTTGAAGCGTGACGAAGACGTGCTGGACACTTGGTACTCGAGCGCTCTGGTGCCATTCAGCACCATGGGTTGGCCATTAGCTGGCGAAGGTGCCGGAGCCGGACGCAGCGACATTGCGAGCGAAGCGAGTGGGAGCAAGACCGGTTCTGGCACCCTCGCCAGCGGCATGACGGACTACGACCTGTATTTGCCTTCCAGCGTTTTGGTCACGGGCTACGACATCATCTTCTTCTGGGTCGCCCGCATGATCATGATGACCACGCACTTCACGGGGCGTGTTCCTTTCAAGCATGTCTACATCCACGGCTTGGTGTTGGACGCACAAGGCAAGAAGATGAGCAAATCTGAGGGCAATGTGCTTGACCCTGTGGATTTGATCGACGGCATTACCTTGGAGCCTTTGCTCGACAAGCGCACCCAAGGTTTGCGCAAGCCCGAGACTGCCCCCAAGGTGCGCAAGCAAACCGAAAAAGAATTCCCTGAAGGCATTCCCGCTTACGGCGCGGATGCGTTGCGCTTCACCTTTGCCGCACTCGCGTCACTGGGCCGTAGCATCAACTTTGACAGCAAACGCTGCGAGGGCTACCGCAACTTCTGTAACAAAGTGTGGAACGCCTCACGCTTTGTACTGATGAACTGCGAAGGCCAAGACTGCGGTTTGAAAGAGCACACCAAAGCCGAGTGCGTGGTCGGTGGCCCAGCCCATGGCTATTTGAAGTTCAGCCAAGCGGACCGCTGGATTGTGTCTAAGCTGCAACGTGTGGAAGCTGAGGTGGCCAAGGGCTTCGCCGAGTACCGCCTCGACAACGTGGCCAACACGATTTACGACTTTGTGTGGAATGAGTTCTGTGATTGGTATTTGGAAATTGCCAAGGTGCAAATTCAACAAGGTGGCGCCGCACCAAACCGTGAAGAAGGACTGGCCGCCCAAAGGGCGACTCGCCGCACCCTCATTCGCACACTCGAAACCATTCTGCGTTTGGCCCACCCCATCACGCCCTTCATCACCGAAGAGCTTTGGCAAACGGTGGCTGTTGTGGCCGGTCGCGTCAAAGCGGATGACAAAGCAGCGTCCATCAGCATCTCGGCTTACCCTGTGAGCCAGCCTGAACGCATTGACGAACATGCCGAGGCCCATGTGGCCCGCGTCAAGTCGCTGGTCGATGCCTGCCGTAACTTGCGCGGCGAGATGGGTGTGTCACCCGCCACGCGCATGCCTTTGTTTGCTTTGGCTGGCAGTGCCGAAGAGCATGCCTTTATGCAAGGCGTGGCCCCTGTGTTGCAAGCTTTAGCCAAGCTCAGCGAAGTCAAAGTGTTTGACGACGAAGCCGCTTGGTCTGCCGCCGCACAAGCTGCACCTGTGGCCGTGATTGGCGAGTTGCGTGTGTGCCTGTTCATCGAAGTGGACGTGGCCGCCGAGAAGATCCGCTTGGGCAAAGAAGTCGACCGCTTGCAAAACGAAATCACCAAGGCAGGCGCCAAGCTCAGCAACGAGGCCTTCGTGGCCAAAGCACCGCCTGCCGTGATTGACGAAGCCAAGAAGCGCGTGGCCGAGTTCACCGCCACCTTGACCAAGGTGCAGGCGCAACTTGTCAAATTAAAGTCATAAAGCTTCCGTAAAATTGTCACAAAAATAATTTTCAAAACGACATGACAAAACCTCTCACCAAAGCCGTTTTCCCTGTTGCTGGCATGGGCACACGCTTCTTGCCCGCCACCAAAGCCAGTCCCAAAGAAATGCTGACGGTGGTGGACAAGCCGCTCATCCAATACGCGGTGGAAGAGGCCTATGAGGCCGGTATCCGTGAAATGATTTTTGTCACGGGCCGCAGCAAACGCGCCATCGAAGACCACTTTGACATGGCCTACGAGTTGGAAACCGAACTCGAAGCCGCTGGCAAACACGCCCTGCTCGACATCGTGCGCAGCGTGCAACCCGACGACATGCAGTGCGTGTACGTGCGCCAATCGCGTGCACTTGGCTTGGGCCACGCCGTGTTGTGTGCGGAGCACTTGGTAGGCGACGAGCCTTTCGCCGTGCTGCTGGCTGACGACTTGATGCGCGGCAAAGCCGGTGGCCCTGGCGTGTTGAAGCAGATGGCGGAAGTGTTTGCCCGCACGCAGTCGTCTGTGCTGGCTGTGCAAGACGTGCCCCTTGAGCATGTGCACCGCTACGGTGTGGTGGCGGGCACGGACATTGGCAACCGCTTGGTCGACATTCAACAAATGGTGGAAAAACCAAAGGCCGAAGTGGCGCCCTCACGCACCACGGTGGCGGGTCGCTACATCTTGACTCCAGCGGTGTTCGAGCGCATCCGCGCAGGCGGCCGAGGCGTGCAAGGTGAAATTCAACTCACAGACGGCATTGCGGGTTTGTTGGCCACAGAAAAGGTATTGGCCTACGCCTACGAAGGCAAGCGCTTTGATTGCGGCAGCAAAGTGGGCTTCTTGCAAGCCAGCGTCGAGTTGGCTTTAGAGAACCGGGAAGTGGGTGCTGAGTTTCGGGATTACCTCAAACAACTCAACATCGCGTCATTCAACGTCGCTTAAGAATGTGCACAAAGTCGCTGCCTTCGGTGGTTTGCGACAGCAACTCATGGCCAGTCTGCTTGGCAAACGCCGCAAAGTCACGCACCGAGCCTGTGTCGGTGGACAGCACCTTCAGCAACTGACCGCTCTCCATGGCGGTCAGCGCCTTTTTGGCTTTCAAAATGGGCAGCGGGCAATTCAGGCCGCGCGTGTCCAACTCTAGGTCGATGTTCATGCGGGAAACACCCCTGTCGACAAGTAGCGATCGCCACGGTCACACACAATGAAGGCAATCGTTGCGTTCTCAACCTGCTGCGCTATTTGCAACGCGACCCAACATGCACCTGCCGCGGAGATGCCTGCAAAAATGCCCTCTTCACGCGCCATGCGTCGGCACATTTCTTCGGCGTCGTCTTGGCTGACGTAGACTAATTCATCCACGTTGCTGGCGTCGTAAATTTTAGGTAAGTACTCTTGTGGCCATTTGCGAATGCCAGGAATGCGAGAGCCCTCCAAGGGCTGCGCGCCGATGATGCGAATCGCTGGGTTCTTGGATTTCAAAAAGCGCGACACACCCGTGATGGTGCCCGTGGTCCCCATGGCGCTCACGAAATGCGTGATGCGACCCTGCGTTTGATCCCACAATTCTGGGCCAGTGGTCTCAAAGTGAATGCGCGGGTTGTCTGCGTTGGCAAACTGATCCAGCACGCGGCCCTTGCCTTCGGTTTGCATGCGCTCAGCCAAGTCGCGGGCGTATTCCATGCCGCCGCTTTTGGGTGTCAAGATCAACTCCGCGCCAAACGCCTTCATGGTTTGCGCACGCTCAATCGACAAGTCCTCGGGCATGATCAGCACCATGCGATAGCCCTTGATGGCCGCCGCCATGGCCAGCGCAATGCCGGTGTTGCCGGAAGTGGCTTCAATCAAAGTGTCGCCTGGCTTGATGTCGCCACGCTCTTGCGCGCACTGAATCATGGACAAAGCGGGACGGTCTTTCACCGAACCAGCGGGGTTGTTGCCTTCAAGTTTGCCCAAAAGCACGTTGCCACGTCGCGCATTGTCTGCCGCACCTAAACGCTGCAGAGCGACCAATGGCGTCTTGCCAACTGCGTCTTCGATGGTGGGGTAAATCATGTCTGAATTCATAGGCCACTACTGTGCCACAAGTTGCCCTTCACGAGGGTTTGCCTGAAACCCTCGTGAATGCTTTTTCGGGCGGTCGATTTAACTCGGCGCAGATATTTTTTTGTGGATTTGAATTCCTCTGAAAGGCGCCTTGGCAGCTTCTGGGAAATTATTGTTCTCCACATACGTGCTGGCGTAGTCGCCCATGTATTGATCGCCGATGGCGTGCGACCCCGTTTGACTGGGCACATACAGCGCATCAGACAGGCGGCGAAACAGCCCCATCACAGGCATACAAAGCAGTTTGATAGAAGTCATTACCAATCCTCCTTGAAAGATATAAACAGTTTATACCGTTTCAAAAGAAATCTGCATAGCATTAACCACTTCATAATCATTGTTAATAACCTGCGCCCGCAAACCAAAAAATTGCAGCTTTGCTAACCTGACTACTCAAACCTAGCCATCATTGGCTGCCATCAAGAACTCCGTGAAATATGTGTCATAATCCTTTCCTTCTCTCCCGTGCCCGGGTGGTGAAATTGGTAGACGCAGGGGACTCAAAATCCCCCGCCGCGAGGCGTGCCGGTTCGATTCCGGCCCCGGGCACCATCGGTAAGCTTTTACCGTCCTGACTCGGTGGCGACGCTTTCAAATCCTATGAATGACGACGACTTTTCCAACATAGTCAGAAGCGGCTCCGAGCACAGCGTCTCTGTTTCCGAGACGACTGGCAACGCCAAAACCCCCAAGAATTTTGTTGTCTCCCATGAGCAAGAGACGCAAGCGCGCAAACTCGCCTTTGAACAAAAAGCGCTTGCAGCATTAGAGGCGCAAAAAGCTTTGTCAGACGTGTTGGCTGAACACGCACAACAAGACCTAGCCAACGACGGCGCGCAAAACGCCAACATTCAAAAAGTTGCTGACGATCAAGCTGCGGACAACCTCCAAAAATTGACCGCTGCTGGCGCGACGAAGCCAAATGTCCAAAATGTGAGCACCGACGGGCTTGAAGCCAACGTGCAGCAGGTCAGCGCAGACAAAATTCACGAGAACATCCAAGCACTTGGCACCAACAAAGGCATCGCAGCCAATGTCCAAAACATCTCAGCAGATGCGATAGCTGCCAATGTACAAAGTATCAGCAATGGCCATATCGCAGCCAATACACAGAACATTGCTGGCGAAAAAGGCATTCAAACCAATCGTCAAGGCATCCCAACAGATGTGATTGCACCCCATGTGGAGGGCATTCCCGTTGGCAACATTGCGACCAACATTCAAGACATACCTGTTGGGAGCGTTGCAGCAAATGTGCAAGATATCAATAGAAAATCACTAAGCAATAACAACCAGGCGATTCCACAAGAAAAAATTGCGCAACAAAACCAAGGTTCAGACCTCGGCAGAACCAACAGTCCTCATCTGCAAGACCAACCGCAGACCAATACAAACTCAAATCGCCAAGCACTCAGCCAAGATGGCAACACCCAGAAGAATGCCAGCATTGCCACCAAAGCCTCGGACAACAACGACCCAACGGTAGCCAAGCCAGGCGTTCAAGACAACAAGCAATCCCTGGACCAGGGCAAGCTCGCCAGCAACCAACAAAACTTTGCTCCTGCGCCTGGCATCACCACCAACCGCCAAGGCGTTGACAACGGCAAGATACAGCCCCACTTCGAACAAGTGCAAACTGGCTCTCTTGCGCGTAAAAAAGTCGACTTCTCAACCCCTCAAGACAACCGCAACCACCCCCCTTCGCTCATCAAGGCAACTGGTGCGCGAGCAGCCTTGAATGCCACAGAACAGCAACAGGCACAGCTCGAAAAACTGCATGCGAAAGACGCTTTCCATGGACGGTTAGTAGGGATCAAGCAAAACGTCGATGATTTGAACAACCGCCTGACAGATTTAGAAGAACAGGTTCACGCGGATGATGCCAAACTGGAAAAAGGCAATCCAGAAGACTTCGACGTCAACCTCGACTAAGGGGGCTTGTCACTCAGATGCCAAGCCTATGAAGCATCTCTGATTACGATACAAGCCTGCCACATGCGCAGGTATTTTTTGGAGTTTCTGTGAGCCACCTCTTTTCTGAATTCACCCTCACCTCGCCCCGCGGGCCGATCACCTTGGCCAACCGCGCCATCGTGGCGCCCATGTGCCAATACTCGGCTGACAACGGCCAAGCCACCGACTGGCACCTGATGCACTGGGGCAGTTTGCTCAACAGCGGCGCGGCCATGTTCTTCATCGAGGCAACAGCCGTGGAGCCTGAAGGACGCATCACGCCCCAGTGTTTGGGGCTTTGGGACGATGCCACGTCTGCCGCCTTGCAAGACAAGCTGCACCGCGCACGCAAGTTGGCACCCAAGGTGCCTGTGTGCATCCAGCTCGCCCACGCCGGCCGCAAAGCTTCCAGCGCCGCGCCTTGGCAGGGCGGTCAGCTGCTCAAGCCTGAGCAAGGCGGTTGGCCCACGGTGGCACCATCCGCGATTGCGCACTTGACGCAAGAAACCGCGCCGCACGAACTAGACAGCCAAGGTTTAGCACGCATCAAGCAAGCCTTTGCCAAAGCCGCTCAACGCGCCGAAGCCATGGGCATTGAGGCGATCGAGCTGCACAGCGCACATGGCTATTTGTTGCACCAATTTTTATCACCCATCGCCAACCAACGCACCGACGCCTACGGTGGCAACTTTGATAACCGCACACGTTTTCCGATGGAAGTGTTTGAGGCCGTGCGTGCGGTCTACAAAGGTTCGCTGGGCATGCGTATCTCCGCTTCAGACTGGGTGGAGAATGGTTGGACACCAGAAGAAACTGCTGACTTTTCGCTGCGCTTAAAGCTCGCAGGCGCAGACTTTGTGCACATCTCATCGGGCGGCGTGGCCGCTCAGCAAAAGATTGCGATTGGCCCTGACTACCAAGTGCCTTTCGCCAAACTCGTGAAGCAAAAAACGGGCATGCCCACCATCACGGTAGGCCTGATCACCGAGCCGCAACAAGCCGAAGACATTTTGGTGCGCGGCGACGCCGACCTGATTGCGTTGGCCCGTGCCTTTCTTTACAAACCCCGCTGGGTGTGGGAAGCCGCCGCCGCCCTGCACGGCAAGGTGCAAGCCAGCCCGCAATACTGGCGCTGCATGCCGCGTGAAGCGCAAGGCATTTTTGATGCGGTGCAAATGGGGCAGCGCTAAGCACCCCGTGCCAAAGATGAAACACACAGGAGACACCATGAAACACCTCACCCGCCGCCGCCTCAACACGGCCTTGCTCGCCACCACCTTGATCAGCGCAAGCACCGTCTTGGCGCCACTCGCCGCCCATGCGCAAGCCGACGCTTACCCCAACAAAACCATCACCTTGATCGTGCCCAACCCGCCTGGTGGCTTGGTCGACACCTCGGCCCGTTTGGTGAGCGATCCCCTGGCCCGCCTCACCGGTCAATCGGTTGTGGTGGACAACAAACCTGGTGGCAGTGGCAATTTGGCCTATGCCAACGTGGCTCGCAGCGCCAAAGATGGCTACACCGTGTTGGTGTCTTATTCGGGTTATCACATTGCCAACCCCATCCTCATGGACAAACTGCCTTGGGAACTGAAAGACCTCACGCCCGTGGGCCTCATCACCGTGGCCACCAACGTGATTGCTGTGCATCCCTCTGTGCCTGCCAACAACTTGAAAGAGTTCATCGCATGGGCCAAACAAAATCCAGGCAAGCTCAACTACGCCTCGCAGGGCAATGGCTCGGTGTCGCACATCGGCACGGAAATCTTCAAGCAACAAACCGGCATTGACATGACGCACGTGCCCTACAAAGGTTCGGGTCAAGCCATCCAAGACGTGCTGGCGGGCCAAGTGCAGGTGTTCATCACCACGCCGCCCTCGGTGATGGGCCATGTTTTGAGCGGTAAGCTCAAGGCATTGGCAGTGACCGGCAAAATTCGTCACCCTCAACTGCCGCAAGTGCCTACCGCCTCTGAAGCAGGTTTGACAGGTTTTGAGTTGGAGTCCTGGGTGGCCTTGTATGTGGCCAGCGGCACACCCAAAGAGGTGGTGCAAAAGCTGTCAGCAGACGTCAAGCGCAGCATGGAACTGCCAGAGACCAAGCAACGTGGGGACGCCGCTGGTATTGAAGTGCGCTACCTCACGCCAGACAACACGACCAAACTGCTGGACCGTGACACGGCCAGCTGGGCCAAGGCCATCAAGGCAGGCAACATCAAGTCGGATTAAGCCAAGCCGTCTTTGACGTTGGCGTAGCGCAGCTGCAAACGCAGCTCGCGCTTCATGCGCGTGTTCACCAAGCGGCGTGACTCACTCATGAAACTCAGCTGCATGGCAGGCAGATCCTTTTGTGCCTGCGCACGACGAATCCGGGGTGGCTTAGCCAGCCCGTACAAGTCAGCAGACATGTCAAAGTAATCGCCCATCAACAGTTGGCTGTCATCGTTCACGTTGTAAGTGCGTTGCGGCTGGCCACGCCACAGCGCCAGCTGGCAGGCTCGTGCCAAATCGTCCGCATGGATGTGGTTGGTGAACACATCGTCCGCATGTGCCAGCACAGGCGTGCCCCGCAGCAAGCGCTCACGCGGCGTGCCCCCTTCTCGGTCAGGTGCGTAAATGCCGGGGATGCGCAACACACTCACCCGCACAGTGCTGGAACGCAAACGCCCAAAGTGACGCATGCGCGCTTCGGCATCCACACGGCGTTGTGCTCTGGGGGTGATGGGGTTCACGCTGTGGCTTTCATCCACCCAAGCGCCCGCACAGTCGCCATACACACCACTGGTTGAGCCATACACCAGACTGCTAGGCGCACTGCGGCGCATCAACATGCGGGTGAGCGCCAAGGTTCGCGGATCAACACTGCCCTGCAACGGTGGCGGCGCAAGGTGCAGCACCCGTGTGGCCCAACCCGCCAAGCGTTGCAAGGTGGCAGGTGCATCCAAATTACCCACGATGGGCGTTGCACCTTGGACACGCAAGGCAGCCACACGCGCAGGGCTAGAGGTGAGCGCCACCACGCGCACATGGCGTTGCAAGCGCATCACGCGTTGACCCACGTCACCGCAGCCGATGATGAGCAAACGCTCGCGTTTGAACCGAGAGGGCAAAGCGCCGAGAGGGGATTGATTGGAAGGCAAAATACACCCTATAAAAGTTCAAGGATACCCAAAGATGAGTTTCAACATCACGGTCCAGCCTAGCGGCCGCGCATTCACCGCCACTTCTGACGAAACCTTGCTGGCCGCAGGCCTGCGCCAAGGCATTGGCCTGCCCTACGGTTGCAAAGACGGCGCATGCGGTTCATGCAAATGCAAAAAGATTTCCGGCGAGGTCACCCACGGCACACACCAAGAAAAAGCCCTGAGCGCTGAAGAAGAAGCCAACGGCTTTGTGCTCACCTGCTGCGCCACCCCGCACAGCGATGTGGTTTTGGAGTCGCGCCAAGTGGTGGAAGAAGGCGCGTTCCCGATTAAAAAAATGCCGGTGCGCGTGATTTCGTTAGAGAAGGCATCGCACGACGTGATGGTCGTCAAGCTGCAACTGCCGGCCACCGACCCGATGAAATTCCACGCGGGCCAATATGTCGACTTTCTGTTGCGCGACGGCGACCGCCGCAGCTACTCGATGGCCAATGCGCCGCACACCTTTGTCGAAGGCTCACCCGCGATTGAACTGCACATCCGCCACATGCCTGGTGGCAAGTTCACCGACCACGTGTTTGGCGCGATGAAAGAAAAAGAAATTCAACGCATCGAAGGTCCACAAGGCAGCTTCTTCTTGCGTGAAGACTCTGACAAGCCTTTGGTTTTCTTGGCTTCGGGCACGGGCTTTGCGCCCATCAAAGCGATTCTGGAACACATGCAGCACAAGGGCATCACACGCCCCGCCGCACTCTACTGGGGTGGCCGCCGTCCTGCCGACCTGTACATGCACGACTGGGTACAAGCCCAACTCGCCAACATGCCCAACCTCAGCTACATACCCGTGGTGTCTGACGCATTGCCCGAAGACCACTGGGCAGGCCGAACAGGTTTTGTGCATGCCGCCGTGCTGCAAGACCACGCCGACCTCAGCAACCATCAGGTCTATGCCTGTGGCGCACCCATCGTGGTGGACTCGGCCCGCGCGGCTTACACACAAGCAGGCTTACCCTCGGACGAGTTCTATGCGGACTCGTTCACCTCTGCGGCTGACAAAGTTTGAGCCATCCGCCTTGCGTGGCCCCTTGGCTGGGCCCAGGCAAGGTTTGATTTGGATGCTGAAAGGTGAAGCTGTTAGCTTCCAGCTTGTTGGTTTTTGTCGCGCAGGTGGCGCAGTTTGTCGGCGATTTTGATCTCTAAGCCACGCTCAACTGGGCGATAAAAACCTGTGTGTTCTAGGCCTTCGGGCATGTAGGTTTCACCCGCTGCAAAGCCATCTTCTTCATCGTGGGCGTAGCGGTAGCCCTTGCCCCAGTCCATGTCTTTCATCATCTTGGTGGGCGCGTTGCGCAGGTGCATGGGCACAGGGCGCGTGCCGTCTTTTTTGACGAGGGCACTGGCTTCTTTGTAGGCTTTGTACACCGCGTTCGACTTAGGCGCGACCGCCAAATACACCACACACTCGGCCAGCGCCAGCTCACCTTCAGGCGAGCCCAAACGCTCATACACCTCTGCCGCGTCCAGCGCCAAACGCAAGGCACGCGGATCGGCCAAGCCAATGTCTTCAGCCGCCATGCGAATCAAACGACGGGCCATGTACTTGGGCTCAGCCCCGCCATCCAGCATGCGCACCAGCCAATACAAAGCCGCATCGGGGTCTGAGCCGCGCACCGATTTGTGCAGGGCGCTGATGGTGTCGTAAAACTGCTCGCCCCCCTTGTCGTAACGGCGCATGCGCTCGCCCAACACGCGCATGAGCCATGCGTCGTTGATTTGCGCAAGCTGCTCGCGGCTAGCCGCCACCGCCAAAGTTTCCAGCGTGTTGAGCAAGCGGCGGGCGTCGCCATCGGCGTAGGCAATGAGGCGCTGTAAGGCGGCATCTTCTAACGCAGGCACATCGCCCAAGCCTTGTGCCTTGGCAATGATTTGCCCCAAGTCTTGCTCGGTCAGCGACTGCAACACATACACCGCCGCACGCGAGAGCAAAGCCGAGTTCACTTCAAACGAGGGGTTCTCGGTCGTCGCACCAATGAAAGTAAACAGCCCCGACTCCACATGCGGCAAAAAAGCGTCTTGCTGGCTTTTGTTGAAACGATGCACTTCATCCACAAACATGATGGTGCGCTTGGGGTCGAGCGAGTCGCGGGCGGCCATGGCCTGCTCGACAGATTCTCGAATTTCTTTCACCCCACCCAACACCGCGCTGATGGACAAAAACTGCGCGTCAAAGGCATCGGCCATCAAGCGGGCGATGGTGGTTTTGCCCACGCCAGGCGGGCCCCACAAAATGCAGCTGTGCGGCTGGCCCGACTCAAACGCCACACGCAGCGCCATGCCCTCGCCCAGCAGATGCTGTTGGCCAATGACCTCTCCCAGCGTGCGAGGACGCAGACGTTCAGCGAGAGGAATGTGGGTGGAAGACACGCGTCAAAAGGCCATGATGGATAGAGGCTCTGAGTGTAGCGAAGGCCCCAGCTTTGGCCTCGCAAAACAAAGTGTGTCAGCCTATCAAACCCGCGGCCTGAAACACGTCATGCCAGACAACCAATTGACGCTCAAACGACCAGCTGGCGTTCGCGGGGCTGGTGGACGGCAAACGATGCACCGGCAAGCCCAAAGCCCGCGTGAGCTTGGCGTGTTTGAAACTCTCACCGCCGTTGTGCGCGATCGCGACGAGCGCGGGACAACGTGCGCGCAGGCTTTGAAAATCATTGGGCTGTGCGTTTTGTATGTTGGCGTCAAGGCTGCCTTCGCGCTCACATGCGGCGTACACATCCCACAAACCCACACCTTGACCGAGCAGCCACTGCGCCCGCTCGGCATAGGGCATGGCCAGCACATCAGACGCATGGGGCGACAGCAGCGTGGCCGTGATTTTCCAAAATTGGTTTCGTGGGTGGCCGTAATACTGCTGCGCACGCAGCGACGCCACGCCGGGAAAACTACCCAACACCAACAAACGCGTATGGACACCCAGCAATGGCGGCAAACCTTGCAACAGGGGCGTGGCCTGTGTCATGCCAGCGCTCAAGGGCGAATGACGCTCACGCCTTTGGGTGGCACAAAGTTAAATTGCGCCACACTGAGATTGACAGGGTTGACTTCCATGCGCTCAAAGGTCAACACCGAACGCTGGCCCATGGCATCAAAAATCTCAAGCTTGCCCAAACTCACCTGTGCGCCATCGGCACGCAGACCCAGGCGCACGGATTGGATGGTGCTCTCGCGGTTCTTAGGCGTGGCTTGCACCCATTGCAGGCCATCGGCATCGGGCTGCGCCTCAAGCGTGAACTCTTTTTGCAAGGCGCTCAGGTCCGCCGCAGTCGCCACCAAAGCGGCCGGCGTGCTGCCCAACGCTTGTGCTTGTTTGCGGGCTGTCACTTGCTCTAGGTCTGCGTCGTACAGCCACAGGGTTTGACCATCGGCCACGATGGCTTGTGGAAACGGCTTGATGTAGTCAAAACGAAAACGCGTGGGGCGCACAAACGAAAACTGCCCTGTGGAGGTTTTGCTGCGCACTGTGGTCTGTCCGGCTTTGGCGGGTGGTGTGACCACCTGGGTGAAATCGGCACGACCACTTTTGGCAGACTTTAAAAAAGTTTCCAAGGTGTCAAGGCTGTTTGCGCAGGCCAAGCTAGCACTCAACGCAGAAAGAACGAAAGCCGCACCACCGCGATGCATGGCGCGTTTGAAAAAAGCTGAATTCATTTGTAGTCCACGCATCGTCTGTCGTTGTGCGTCAGACTTAGTCATCCCGCTTAGGGACCAAAATTTCACGCTGGCCATTGCTGCTCATGGCGCTCACCATGCCCGCCTTTTCCATGTCTTCCACCAAACGTGCTGCGCGGTTGTAACCAATCTTCAAATGACGTTGCACCAACGAAATGCTGGCCTTGCGGTTCTTCAACACCACCTCGACGGCTTGGTCATACATCGGGTCTTTTTCGGTGGCGACTTCGCCAAACAAATCAGGGCCTGAGGCATTGCCGTCAGCGTCGACCGTACCGCCTTCCAACACGCCTTCGATGTAGTCGGGCTCACCTTGGCTCTTCAGGTAGTCCACCACGCGGTGCACTTCCTCGTCGCTCACAAACGCACCGTGCACACGCACCGGAAAGCCTGTGCCACTGGCCATGTACAACATGTCACCCATGCCCAACAGTGCCTCAGCACCCATTTGGTCAAGGATGGTGCGGCTGTCAATTTTGGAGCCCACTGAGAACGCAATACGCGTGGGAATGTTGGCTTTGATCAAGCCCGTGATCACGTCCACGCTGGGGCGCTGTGTGGCCAAAATCAAATGGATACCCGCAGCACGTGCCTTTTGCGCCAGGCGGGCAATCAGCTCTTCAATCTTTTTGCCCACCACCATCATCAAGTCGGCCAACTCGTCAATCACCACCACGATGTGCGGCAGGCGTTGCAGTGGCTCGGGTTGCTCAGGTGTCAGGCTGAACGGGTTGTAGATGAACTCTTCCCGCGACGCGGCTTCATCAATCTTGGCGTTGTAACCAGCGAGGTTACGCACGCCCAGCTTGCTCATGAGCTTGTAGCGTTTTTCCATTTCGCCCACACACCAGTTCAGGCCGTGCGCAGCTTGGCGCATGTCAGTCACCACAGGCGCCAGCAAATGCGGAATACCTTCGTAGACCGACATTTCCAACATCTTCGGGTCGATCATCAGCAAGCGCACATCGCGGGCTTCGGCCTTGTAGAGCAAGGACAAAATCATGGCGTTGATACCCACCGATTTACCAGAGCCCGTGGTACCTGCCACCAACACGTGGGGCATCTTGGCCAAGTCAGCCACAATGGGGTTGCCCACAATGTCTTTGCCCAAACCCATGGTCAACATGGACTTGGATTCGTTGTACACATCGGAGCCCAAAATTTCGCTCAAGCGAATGGACTGGCGTTTGGCATTGGGCAGTTCCAGCGCCATGAAGTTTTTGCCAGGGATGGTTTCGACCACGCGGATAGAAACCAAAGACAAAGAACGCGCCAAATCTTTGGCGAGGTTCAACACTTGTGAACCTTTCACGCCAGTGGCGGGCTCAATCTCGTAGCGGGTGATCACTGGGCCGGGCGATGCGGCCACCACGCGGACTTCCACGCCGAAGTCTTTGAGTTTTTTCTCAATCATTCGGCTGGTCATTTCCAACGTTTCGGGGGCCACGGTGTCCTGGCGAACCAGCGGGTCGTCTAGCAAATCGACTTGCGGCAAGCGTGAATCAGTCGCTGCATCGGTGAACAAGGTTTTTTGGCGCTCTTTGGCCACGCGTGCGCTCTTAGGCACTTCGATCATTTCTGGCTCGATGTGCATGGTGATGGGCGGGTGCTCTTTGATGTCCACACGCTCTTCAAACACCACTTCTTCACGTTCTCGTGCGGCGACTAAACCGTAAGCTACGTCTTGTTCGCGCTCGCGGCGCTCGCGCCATCGTTCGTACAAACCGTCCAGCACGGCACCAATATTTTCAGCGGTTTGCCCCCAAGAGAAGCGAAACACCCAAGACGCACCGACCACCCCAAACACAATGAAAATCAAACCCGAGCCATTGAAGCCCAGCCACTTCAAGCTGGATGGCCCCACCAAATAGCCCAATACGCCGCCACTCACATGACCCGGCAGGTGGTCTTCAAAGCGGTACATGCGGGTCCACTCCAAGCCAGTGCTGGATATCAGCAACAAGGCCAAACCTGCCCAAAACGCAAAGCGCGTATGACGCCAGCTGGTGTGTTCAGGATGTGGCTCATCTTCGTCACGCAAACGGTTGGCCAAAGCCGCCAGCCAGGTCACCAAAGCGGCGGCAAAACACCACCACACCGAATAACCCAGCAAGAAAAAGCTCAAGTCGCCAAACAAAGCGCCCAAGCGACCACCAAAGTTACGTACCGTGCTGCCCGTGCCAGATGTGGTCCATGCGGGATCCAGCGGCGATTGGGTGAGCAGCGCCAACAACCAAAAGGTCATGAACACAAAGCCTGCGGTCAGCGCAATTTCTTGCGCAAAGCGGCGAAAACCTGTGGGCTTTTTGTCCCCTTCGGCAGCAGAGGCGCGGGGGTCGTTTTTCAATGTGTTGAGCGAGTAAGTCATGTCTAGAGGCAGAGCTTACCCGAGCGGCAACCTTGCACCGACAGGGGTAAAGAGAGAGGTTCTTACAATCTGACCTTTATTGTCTCTTTGATTGCCCTCTTCAGATGTCTACCCAACAACACGCCAAAGTTTTGATTCTCGGTTCCGGGCCTGCTGGCTACACCGCCGCCGTTTACGCGGCACGCGCCAATTTGAAGCCCCTGTTGATCACCGGCATGGCGCAAGGCGGTCAACTGATGACCACCACCGAAGTCGACAACTGGCCCGCCGACGTGAACGGCGTGCAAGGCCCAGAGCTGATGCAGCGCTTCTTGGAACATGCCGAGCGCTTCAACACCCAAATTGTGTTTGACCACATCAACAAGGTCGATTTCTCTCAGCGCCCCTTCACGCTCACTGGCGACAGCGGCACTTACACCTGTGACACCCTCATCATTTGCACCGGCGCATCGGCTAAGTACTTGGGCCTGCCCTCTGAAGAAGCGTTCATGGGCCGCGGTGTGTCGGGCTGTGCCACCTGCGACGGTTTCTTCTACCGCGACCAAGTGGTCAGCGTGATCGGCGGTGGCAACACCGCTGTGGAAGAAGCGCTGTATTTGTCCAACATTGCGTCTCAAGTGCATTTGGTACACCGCCGTGACACCTTCAAGGCCGAAGCCATCATGATCGACAAGCTCATGGAAAAAGTCGCTGTTGGCAAGATCGTGCTGGAGACCAACAGCACTTTGGACGAAGTGCTGGGCGACGCCTCTGGTGTCACAGGCATCCGTGTGAAGAGCACAGGCGACGGCAGCACCCGTGACATTGCCACCCAGGGCTGCTTCATCGCCATTGGCCACTCCCCCAATACCGGCATTTTTGAAGGCCAGTTGGACATGAAGGGCGGCTATATCTTGACCAAGAGTGGTTCTGAGGGCTTTGCCACCATGACCAGCGTGCCTGGTGTCTTTGCCGCAGGCGATGTGCAAGACAACATCTACCGCCAAGCCATCACCAGCGCTGGCACGGGCTGTATGGCGGCTTTGGACGCCCAGCGTTTCTTAGAGCAAGGCGTTCACTGATAGACGCGACTCAAAACGCGCTACAATTTCGAGCTTTGCTGAATTCAGCGAAGAGATGGGTTACCGCCACCCTTTTTGGCGAGGTGAGGCGCTCGTGGGAACGACCGCCGTTGAGATGGAGTGTCCACATGGCACGCGTATGTGAAGTAACGGGCAAAGGCCCCATGTCTGGGAACAACGTTTCCCACGCAAACAACAAGACAAAACGCCGTTTTTTGCCTAACCTGCAATACCGTCGTTTCTGGGTAGAGACTGAAAACCGTTGGGTTCGCTTGCGCGTCTCTAGCGCAGCTCTGCGCTTGATCGACAAAAACGGCATCGACGCCGTGTTGGCTGACTTGCGTTCGCGCGGTCAAGCTTAATTCCAGTTACTGAAAGGACACGATCATGGCATCCAAAGGCGGACGCGAAAAAATCAAGCTGGAGTCAACAGCAGGTACTGGTCATTTCTACACGACCAGCAAAAACAAGAAAACAATGCCCGAGAAAATGTTGATCATGAAATTTGATCCCAAAGCTCGCAAGCACGTGGAATACAAGGAAACCAAACTGAAGTAATTCAGCTTGGTCCTCAACAAAAACCCGCTCATCGTTTGATGGCGGGTTTTTTGTTGCCTATACGAAGCCAAAAGAAAAGGCACCCGAGGGTGCCTTTGTCGAAAGTGCAGAAGCGTTTACACGCGAGCCGCGCGCATTTGCATCGAGAACTCTTGCAAGGCCGCAATGCCGCTGGCTTCCGCGCGTTTGCACCACGCTTGCAGATCCAGCGCCAGTTGGGCGCGATTGAGGTGGGTGTTGAGCCACAACTGGCGCAACTCTTCTCGCATCTTGACCATGGTGTCCACATCGGGCAGAGCAGCGCGTGCAGCGGCCAACTGTGACAACACGGCAGCAGGCACTTTCTCAGCGTCACGGTGCATCCAGCGCTTGGCTGCAGCCAACACGGAATCCGATGGCAAAGTGGGCAACTTGGCCAACTCTTGGTTCATGGCCAAGCGCAGTTGACGGGCGTAATTGGCCATCACTTCGTAGCGGTTGGCGATGACGGCTTCCAAGGTCTTTTCGTCGGCCACAGGTTTGATGTCACCAAAGGCCAACTTAGGCACTGTTTTCTTCACCGTGGCCAGCCCACAGATTTCCAAAATACGGATGTAGAGCCAGCCCAAATCGAACTCATAGGGCTTGACGGACAACTTGGCCGAGGTGGGATAGGTGTGGTGGTTGTTGTGCAATTCTTCGCCACCAATCAGGATGCCCCAAGGAGAAATATTGGCGCTGGCGTCTGGCGCCTCAAAGTTGCGGTAGCCCCAGTAGTGCGCTGCGCCGTTGATGATGCCGGCAGCAGTGATGGGAATCCACATCATTTGCACAGCCCACACGGTCAAGCCCAAAGCACCAAACAGAGCCAAGTCGATGACCAACATCAATGACACACCCAGCACGGAGTGCGGGGTGTACAAATTGCGTTCAATCCAATCGTTGGGCGTGCCGTGGCCGTAGCGCTCAAGGGTGTCAAGGTTTTGAGCTTCCTTGCGGTACAGCTCAGCGCCCGTGAACAACACGGTTTTGATGCCGTGGATGTGGGGGCTGTGTGGGTCGTCGGCTTGCTCGCACTTGGCGTGGTGTTTGCGGTGAATCGAGGTCCACTCTTTGGTCACTTGGGCGGTGGTGAGCCACAACCAGAAACGGAAAAAGTGCGACACCACAGGATGCAAATCCAAAGCGCGGTGGGCCGAGTGGCGGTGCAAGTAAATCGTCACGCTGGCGATGGTGATGTGCGTGAGCACCATGGTGACAAGGAAGACTTGCCAGCCAGAAAAATCCAACAGGCCGTGGATCAGCCAGTTCAACGTGGCATCAAGCCAAGCCCAATTGGGTAACAACATGTAATTCTTTCAATTCGGTCATTTGACCGTTTATTTTAAAGTTTTGGGCCTTATTTGGCTACCCAAACTGCAGCGAAGAAGCCGTCTGTGGCATGTATGTGGGGCCAAAGGCGCAAATACAAGCCGTCCGTCGTACAAAGAGCGGCGGCATTGGCTACTTTCAACTCCGTCAATGTGTCGGCTACCGACAACGGCACAAAGTTGGGGTGCGCTGCGCTGAAGGCTTGGGCAATGGCTTCGTTCTCCTCAGGCAACACGCTGCAGGTGGCGTACACCAAGCGGCCACCCGACTTCACCAAACGTGCGGCGCTGGCCAAGATGGCGGTTTGCTTGGCCGTCAATTCTTCCACGGCCTTGGGTGACTGACGCCACTTGAGGTCGGGGTTGCGGCGCAAAGTGCCTAGGCCCGAGCAAGGCGCATCGACCAACACGCGGTCAATCTTGCCGCTCAGGCGCTTCACGCGCTCGTCGCGCTCGTGCGCAATGGCCGATGGGTGCACGTTAGACAGCTTGCTGCGTGCCAAACGCGGCTTGAGTGATTCCAATCGATGGCCCGAGGTGTCAAACGCATACAAGCGGCCCGTGCTGCGCATGGACGCGCCAATGGCCAAGGTTTTACCGCCTGCACCGGCACAAAAGTCCACCACCATCTCGCCACGCTTGGCGTCGAGCAACAGGGCCAACAGCTGAGAGCCCTCGTCTTGAACTTCAATCGCGCCCCGCGAAAACGCATCCAGCCCCGACAACGCAGGCTTGCCTTCAATGCGCAAACCCCAAGGCGAGAACGGCGTGTCCATGGCCTTGATGCCGGCGAGTTTCAACTCGTGTTGCACATCGGCGCGCTTGTCGGTGAAGGTGTTCACGCGCAAGTCCAACGGTGCACCGCCATTCAGGCGCTCGACCAAGGGCCAAAAGCCCTCGCCCACTTGGGCTTTGAGCGGCTCCACCAACCACTCGGGCATGTTGTGGCGATGGCGCTCCATCAGGTCGGCAGGACGCACGGCTTCGCAGGCTTCGAGCCAGGCGGCTTCTTGCTTGTTCAACGCGCTCATCAAAAAGTCGAGCGGGCTGTTGTTGACGTGCTTGGCGCTTTTGGGTGCGTTGTTGGCAGGCGCTTGGTCTTTCAAATGCTGGGCAAAGCCAAGGATGGCCAAGCGGCGCTCTTTGGGGCCAGAGCCCGAGGGCGCAAAGTGGTCAAAACGCAGTTTGTTGCGCAAGACGTTGTAGGTGGTTTCGGCCAAGGCCGCACGCTCTCGCGGGCCGAAGGCATAGGTTTTACGGTAATCACGGAAAAACTTAGACACCACCGCGTCGGCAGGGTGGTCAAACTTCAAAGTGAGGCGAACGAGCTCGGTACAAGCTTCAACAAGGGCTTTTGGATGCATAGGGTGTATTGTCCCACCCTATGAATGACCACGACCTCCCCCCACTGATTGAAACCCCCATCGGCCTCTACCGTCACTACAAAGGTGGCGAATACGAAGTGATAGGGACGGTACGCCACAGCGAAACGCTAGAACCGCTGACCCTCTACCGCGCCCTTTACGGCGCGCATGGCCTGTGGGTGCGCCCCGCCGCGATGTTTGGCGAACAAGTGCTGATTGACGGCGTGATGCAGCCACGCTTTGCCAAAATCAATTGAGCCTTGACTGGCCTTGTGCGCAGCAGCGCTGCCTGCCCCGCGATAATTCGCGGCAATGAAACACATCGTCATCCTGATTTCTGGCAGCGGCTCCAACATGGCTGCCATCATTCGCACCGCACAAGAACACCACTGGGCCAAACACCTCAACGCCCGTGTGAGCGCCGTCATCAGCAACAAAGCCGACGCCGAAGGCTTGGCCCTAGCAAAACAACACGGCATCGCCACTGCGGTGGTGGAGCACAAAGCCTTTGCCGATCAGCCACAACCCCGCGATGCCTTTGACGCCGCCTTGATGGCCGAGATCGACACACATCAGCCCCACCTGGTGGTGCTGGCTGGCTTCATGCGCATCCTCACGGATGGCTTTGTGGCGCACTACGAGGGCCGACTCATCAACATCCACCCCTCCCTGCTGCCCGCCTTCCCCGGCCTGCACACGCACAAGCGCGCCATCGAAGCCGGCTGCAAATTTGCCGGAGCCACCGTGCACCGCGTCACCGCCGAGCTAGACCACGGCCCCATCCTCGCCCAGGCGATCGTGCCTGTGCTGCCCGACGACACCGCAGACACACTGGCCGCGCGGGTGCTGACGCAGGAGCATTTGATTTATCCGAAGGCAGTGGCGGAACTCTTAGCGAGATAGCTTAGAAGGTGTGGGTGTGAAATAGCTCGGTGTAAAGAAACTCGTAGCAGAGAAGGCAATGGCCAGCTGACGATTTCTGGTACTCCAGCATGAGGAAGTTGGCCATTGCCTTCTCTGCGGAGCGCAAATCCGCAGTCAATCGCACAGCCGGAGCAGTCGCCAAGAACTAAGCCAAGAGCCGAGAACTCTTAGGCACATGCGCCATCAAAAACTCCATCTGATCCGCCAAGATACGGCGGTTACGCAAGATGAAGTCTTCCCACAACGATGGCTCATAAGGTGTGTACAACAGCGGCATACGCGCTTGCTCAGGCGTGCGGTTGCCTTTGCGGTGGTTGCACGATTTGCACGCCGTCACCACATTCATCCACACATTGGGGCCGCCTTGGCCCACGGGGCGAATGTGTTCGCGGGTGAGTTCTGATTCGTGGAAGTGGTCGCCGCAGTAAGCGCAAATGTTGCGGTCGCGGCTGAAAAGTTTGTCGTTGGTCAGGCCAGATTTCAAATCAAACGGGTTGATGTTGGGCACGCCTTTTGTGCCGATGATGCTGTTGACCGTGATGATGGACTGCTGTCCTGTGATGGCGTTGGTGCCGCCGTGAAACACTGCCACTTCGCCGCCGGATTCCCAACGTACTTCTTCGGCCGCGTAATGAATCACTGCTTGTTCTAGTGAAATCCATGACTGCGGTAGCCCTTGGGCTGACAGTTTCAAGACCTTCAAACCTGACCTCCATTCGCTTGCAAAAAACGACCGTTGGGGAATGCCTATCTATCGCTGACAATATAACCTGAATGAGTGACGGTTTTATGCCACTCAAGTTCCACACCATTTATGCAAATTTTCCGAGGTTTTCACCACCCGCAATTGGCCAAGGCTTGCGCTTTGACGATTGGCAACTTTGACGGCGTCCACCGTGGCCACCAAGCCATGCTGGCCCTGCTTAAAAATGAGGCACGTCACCGTGGCGTGCCCAGTTGCGTGATGACGTTTGAGCCTCACCCGCGCGACTTCTTTGCCAAGCTACACCAACAGCACGACCTCGCCCCCGCCCGCATCGCCAACTTGCGCGACAAGTTGAATGAGTTAATGGCTTGCGGGGTGGACCAATGCGTGGTGCTGCCGTTCAACCAAAGCTTTGCCGCACAACAACCACAGGCCTTCATCGAAGACGTGCTGGTCAAAGGCCTCGGCGTGAAATATGTGCTGGTGGGTGACGATTTCCGTTTTGGCGCCAAACGCGCTGGCGACTACGCCATGCTGGACGCTGCCAGCGCTGACCTGAAGTTTGATGTGGCCCGCATGAACAGCTACGAGGTGCGTGGCTTGCGCGTGTCCAGCTCTGCCGTGCGCGAGGCCATGGGGCGAGGCGCCATGCAAGAAGTGGCGCAGCTGCTGGGCCGCCCCTATGCCATTTCAGGCCATGTGGTGCATGGCCGCAAGCTGGGCCGTGAGCTGAACTGCCGCACGCTCAATTTGCGCTTCAGCCACTGGAAACCTGCGGCCAGCGGCATCTTTGTGGTGCAGGTGCACGGCCTGAGCCATCAGCCCTTGGCGGGCGTGGCCAATTTGGGCATTCGCCCCTCGCTCGACGCATCGGACGTGAACGGTGGCCGCGTGCTGCTGGAAACCCATTGCCTCGACTGGCCCGCCAGCCTAGGTGACGAGGGGGGCTACGGTAAAATCATCCGCGTGGAACTGCTGCATAAATTACACGACGAGCTGAAGTATGACGGACTGGACGCCTTGATGAAAGGCATCCACCAAGACTGCGACGATGCACGCGCTTGGCTCGCCGCCCGAATTTGACGGGGCGTGCAGCCCCCACTAGCTGCACACAGCCCCGCCTCTGCCTGATTGAGCCGGCCAGCCCGCTTTGGGGCGTGAGCCGCCAGCCCCCTGTAATGCCCCCGACCTGAGATTGTTATGACCGACAAAGCCACTGATTACCGCGCCACGCTCAACATGATGGACACCCCGTTCCCCATGCGTGGCGACTTGCCCAAACGCGAACCCGCGTGGGCCCAAACGTGGAATGAACAAGGCTTGTACAAAAAGCTGCGCGTGGCCCGCCAAGGCGCGCCGCTGTTTGTGTTGCACGATGGTCCGCCCTATGCCAACGGCAAGCTGCACATCGGCCATGCGCTGAACAAAGTGCTGAAGGACATGATCGTCAAATCCAAGCAACTCGCTGGCTTTGACGCGCAATACATCCCTGGCTGGGACTGCCACGGTTTGCCGATTGAAAACGCCATCGAAAAACTGCACGGCCGCAAACTCAGCCGCGACGACATGCAGGCCAAGAGCCGTGCATTTGCCTCCGAGCAAATTGACCAACAACGCGAAGACTTCAAACGCCTCGGCGTGTTGGGCGACTGGGAGCGCCCCTACCGCACCATGGACCCCGCCAACGAAGCGGGCCAGCTGCGCGCCTTCAAACGCGTGATGGAGCGCGGTTTTGTCTACCGTGGCTTGAAGCCCGTGTATTGGTGTTTCGACTGTGGCTCGTCTTTGGCTGAATTCGAAATTGAATACGCTGACAAAAAGAGCGACACGCTGGACGTGGCCTTCTTGTGCGCGCAGCCCGAAAAGCTCGCCGCAGCCTTTGGCTTGCCCAAGCTCGACAAAGAAGCGTTCGCAGTCATCTGGACCACCACCGCGTGGACCATCCCTGCCAACCAAGCGCTCAACATGAACGCAGACATCACCTACGCCTTGCTCGACACCGAGCGTGGGTTGTTCTTGTGCGCAGCCTCGTTGGTCGAGAAATGTTTGGAACGTTGGAAACTCGAAGGCACGGTCGTTGCCACGGCCACGGGCGACAAGCTGGGTCTCATTGAGTTCAACCACCCACTGTCACACGTTGACGCTGGCTATCAGCGCACGGCCCCCGTGTTCTTGGCCGACTACGTGGGCGAAGGCGACGGCACGGGCATCGTGCACAGCTCGCCTGCTTATGGCGTGGATGACTTCAACTCCTGCATGGCCAACGGCATGAAGTACACCGACATCCTCAACCCTGTGCAAGGCAACGGCGCCTACGCCGCAGACTTCCCG
>JAIXRH010000030.1 GCA_027485285.1 Comamonadaceae bacterium
CATTACAGCTTCTTGACCAACACCAAGCTCCTGCGGTCCCAGTTGTATTTGCGCTTGCGGGCTTCGGGCAACCAGTCGGGATCGACTTGGACGAAGCCGCGTTTCAAGAACCAATGTTTGGCGCGTGTGGTGAGCACAAAAATACTGCTCAGTCCTTTGTTGCGTGCGCGGTGCTCGATGCGTTTGAGCACCTTCTCGCCATCGCCTTGACCTTGCGATTGGGGTGACACGGTGAGTGCCGCCATCTCTGCCGTTTTGGCTTCGGGATAGGGGTAGAGCGCAGCGCAGGCAAAGATCACACCGTCGTGGTCGATGACGGTGTATTGACCAATGTCACGTTCAATCTCGTTGCGGTCACGCTTGACGAGTGAGCCATCGTTTTCAAAGGGCTCAATCAGTTGCAAGATGCCGCCCACGTCTTCGTGGGTGGCTTCGCGCAGTTCTTCCAGCTTTTCGTCCACCACCATGGTGCCAATGCCGTCGTGCATGTAGACCTCCAGCAGCAGCGAGCCATCCACTGCAAACGGCAAGATGTGGCTGCGCTCCACGCCCGTTTCGCAGGCTTTGACGCAATGCTGCAGGTAAAACGCAATGTCCGACGGGTTGCTGGTCTGCGGCAGGGTGGACAGCAGTTTTTTGGCGGCATCCAGTGGCAACTCGGTGTCGATGGGGTTGTCTTCGCTGGCGGGCTCAGCGGGGTGGATGCGGATGCCTGGCGTCTCGGTGACGAAAATCAGCTTGTCGGCTTGCAATGCCGTTGCCACTGAGGTGGCCACTTCTTCCATGGTCAAGTTGAACGCTTCTCCAGTGGGCGAAAAGCCAAAAGGCGAGAGCAAGACCATCGAGCCCGCGCTCAGCGTTTGGGTGATGCCGGCCACATCCACCTTGCGCACCAGGCCTGAGTGCTGGAAGTCCACCCCATCCAAGATGCCCACGGGGCGCGCCGTGATGAAATTGCCAGAAATCACTCGCACCGTGGCACCCGCCATGGGCGTGTTGGGCAGGGCTTGGCTGAAGGCGGCTTCAATCTCGTAGCGCAACTGACCGGCGGCTTCTTGCGCGCAGTCAAGGGCCACGCTGTCGGTGATGCGCATGCCATGTGAATATTGCGGCACATGGCCTTTGGCCAGCAGTTGCTCGTTCACCTGTGGGCGAAAACCGTGCACCAACACAATGCGCACGCCCATGCTTTGAATGAGTGCCAAGTCTTGCGCCAAGTTGGGCAACTTGCCAGCTTCAATGGCCTCGCCCGCGATACCGACCACGAAGGTTTTGCCGCGGTGCATGTGAATGTAGGGCGCGACTGAACGGAACCATGGCACAAAGGTGAAGTCAAAAACGGCGGACATGTGGGTGGTTGGGTGGCGGGTAAGGGTGTGGGCGACCTGAGGCGGGCCGGACGGGGATAATTGCGGATTGTCCATCATGTCAGCGCCTGTTTTGTCCACGCCCGTTCCCCTTCAGATTGAATTTCCAGAATCGTTGCCCGTCTCGGCCAGACGCGAGGAAATCATGGCTGCCATGCAGGCGCATCAGGTCATCATCGTGTGCGGCGAAACGGGCTCTGGCAAAACTACGCAATTGCCCAAAATGGCACTCGCCCTGGGGCGCGGACAAGGAAAATTGGGGTCAGACCCCAAATTTCCTCGCAAACAAATCATCGGCCACACCCAGCCCCGCCGCATTGCCGCCAGCTCGGTGGCCAAGCGAATTGCCCAAGAGCTCAAAACCCCGCTGGGTGAGGTGGTGGGTTTCAAGGTGCGCTTCCAAGACCGCCTGAGCAAGGATGCCTCGGTCAAGCTGATGACCGACGGTATTTTGTTGGCCGAGACACAAAACGACCCGCTGCTCAAAGCCTACGACACCATCATCATTGACGAGGCCCATGAGCGCAGCCTGAACATCGACTTTCTGTTGGGCTACTTGCGCGAAATCTTGCCGCGCAGGCCGGATTTGAAAATCATCGTCACCTCGGCCACGATTGATGCCGACCGCTTTGCACAGCACTTTGCTTCAGCCAAGGGACCAGCGCCAGTGCTCCTGGTGTCGGGCCGCACCTTCCCTGTGGAGATGCGCTACCGCCCGTTTGAAGAAAAGCGCGACTACGATTTGAACAATGCCATTGCCGACGGCGTGGACGAGCTGTGGGGCAACCCATCGCAGCAGGGCGACATCTTGGTGTTCTTGCCGGGCGAGCGCGAAATTCGCGAAGCGGCCGACCATTTGCGTGCCCACCTGAGCCGCAGCCCCGTCATGCGCAGCGCCGAAGTGCTGCCCTTGTTTGCGCGTCTCTCCACCGCGGAACAAGACCGTGTGTTTGACACACGCGGTGGCCGTCGCATCGTGCTGGCCACCAACGTGGCTGAAACCTCGCTCACGGTCCCTGGCATTCGTTATGTGATTGACGCAGGCACCGCGCGCGTCAAGCGCTACAGCTGGCGCAGCAAGGTGGAACAGCTCATGGTGGAGCCTATCAGCCAAGCCGCCGCCAACCAACGCGCAGGCCGTTGCGGCCGTGTGGCCAACGGCATTTGCATCCGCTTGTACGACGAGGTGGATTTCAACGGCAGAACCAAATTTACCGACCCCGAAATTTTGCGTTCATCGTTGGCTGGTGTGATTCTGCGCATGAAGTCGCTGCACTTGGGCAACGTGGAGCAGTTTCCGTTTCTCGAAGCACCACGCCCCAAAGCGATTGCGGATGGTTACCAATTGCTCAGCGAACTGGGTGCAGTGGACGACGACAACGAACTCACGCCCATGGGTGGGGAGCTGTCGCGCTTGCCACTCGACCCCCGCGTGGGCCGCATGATTTTGGAGGCGCGTGACCGCAACGCGTTGGACGAAGTGCTCATCATCGCCTCGGCCCTGAGCGTGCAAGACGTGCGCGACCGCCCGATGGAAGCGCAAGCGGCGGCCGACCAGGCACACGCGAAGTTTGACGACGACCGCAGTGAATTCAGCGGCTACCTCAACCTGTGGAAGTGGCTTGAAAACTCACGCGGTGGAAAAAATAACGAACACAAGTTGAGCAACCGTCAATACGAAACTTTGCTGCGTCAAAACTTCATCAACGTGCGCCGTGTGCGCGAATGGCGCGACACACACACCCAGCTGCTGACCGTGGTGACCGAGCACAAATGGCGCATCAACACCTTTCCTGCCAGTTACGACCAACTGCACCTGTCGATGTTGGCGGGTTTGTTGGGCAACGTGGGCTGCAAGCTGGAAGACGACGAGGCGTATTTGGGCGCACGCGGCATCAAGTTTTACCGCCACCCGGGCGCGCATTTGCGCAAAAAGCCGGGCCGCTGGATTGTGGTGGCCGAACTGGTAGAAACCACGCGCTTGTTTGGCCGTGGCATTGCCGCGATGGAGCCGCAGTGGCTCGAACAAGTGGGCGGCCATCTGCTGAAAAAGCAATTGCTCGACCCGCATTGGGAAAAGAAAGCAGGCGAGGTCAAAGCGCTGGAGCGCGCCACGCTGTATGGCTTGGTGGTCTACAACGGCCGCCGCGTGAGCTACAGCAAAGTAGACCTGGTGGGTGCGCGTGACATCTTCATTCGCGAGGCGTTGGTGGCGGGCGAACTCGACACCAAGCTGGCGTTCCTCGCCGCCAACCAAAAGCTGATTGCGCAAGTGGAAGAGCTGGAACACAAATCGCGCCGCCAAGACGTGTTGGTGGACGATGCGCTCATTTACGCGTTTTACGACCAACAGCTGCCCGCCGATGTGTGCAGCTTGGCCACGCTGGAGCATTGGTACCGCGAAGAAGTGAAGCGTCAGCCCAAGCTTTTGTGCCTGAGCCGCGAAGAGCTGATGCGCCACCAAGCGGCGGGCATCACCACGCAGGCGTTTCCTAAAACCTTGCGCATGGGCGGTGTGGACTGCTTGGCTGACTACCTGCACGAACCTGGCGACCCCAAAGACGGCCTGACCGTGACCGTGCCGCTGTTTGTGTTGAACCAAGTGAGTGAAGAACGTGCCGAGTGGCTGGTGCCTGGCATGCTGAACCAAAAAATTCATGCCTTGCTCAAAACCTTGCACCAGCGGCCCCGCTCGCGCCTCGTGCCGCTGCCTGAGAGCGCAGCACGATTGACCGAGGCTTTGTCGGCTGACACGGTGTTTGGCGCTGGCCCTTTGGTGGATGCCTTGCTCAAGCGGGTGCGCGACGCAACGCAAGTGGATGTGAAGCGTGCGGACTTTAAGGTGGACATGTTGCCGCCGCATTTGTTCATGAACTTCCGTGTGGTGGATGAGCATGGGCGTCAGTTGGGGCATGGTCGCAACTTGGGCACTTTGAAGGCGGAGCTGGGGAGTCAGGCGCGGGGGGCGTTTCAGGCTTTGGCGGCACTCAAAGGTGTGGGCACTCTTTCGGGTTCTGGTGCTGGTGTGGGCGTTGACGGTGCTGCGGCGTTGGCTGATGGGGAGCAGCGGGCTCCTCATGCCTATCAGAAATCGTCACCCGCTGCCCCCCATCAGCCAACACCTTCTGGTCGTGTTGCGTCTGTTGCTGGTTCTGCTGCCTCTGCGCC
>JAIXRH010000082.1 GCA_027485285.1 Comamonadaceae bacterium
ATGAGCGACAACGCGGTTCTGGTCCTCGAGATTGGCCACGAACGCGATCACTTTGAAGCAGCCTTTCCTCAATTAGATGTCGTGTGGCTATCGACCAGTGCTGGTGACGACCAGGTCTTACTCCTCACCCGCCAAGCGATTGTCCAAGGCGCAAATACACAATGATCACGATTAAAAATGTCACCTTGCGCCGCAGTGCCAAGGTCTTGCTCGAAGGCGCCAACGTCACCTTGAACCCGGGTGAAAAAGTAGGCTTGGTGGGCCGCAACGGCGCGGGCAAGTCATCGTTGTTTGCCTTGCTCAACGGCAACTTGCAAGAAGACTCTGGCGAGTTCTACATCCCCACGCAATGGCGCATGGGCCAAGTGTCGCAAGACATGCCTGAGACCGAGCAAAGCGCGACCGAGTTTGTGATTGAAGGCGACACCGTCCTGAACGACGCACGCGCCGAAGTGGCCGCGGCAGAAACCACCGAAGACGGCGAGCGTTTGGGCAATGCCTACATGGCGCTGTATGACGCGGGCGAGCACGATGCCCAGTCGCGCGCTCAAGCGCTCATCCTCGGGTTGGGCTTTAAAACCACCGAGCTCGACAACCCGGTGAACAGCTTCTCTGGCGGTTGGCGCATGCGTTTGCAGTTGGCCCGCGCATTGATGTGCCCCTCTGATTTGCTGTTGCTGGACGAACCCACCAACCACTTGGACTTGGACGCCTTGGTGTGGCTCGAAGCTTGGCTCAAACGCTATGAAGGCACGATGGTGGTCATCAGCCATGACCGCGAATTTTTAGATGCGGTGACCAACGTCACCCTGCACATCGACGCAGGCAAGCTGGTGCGCTACGGTGGCAATTACAGCAAGTTTGAGGACATGCGCGCCGAGCAAATGGAGCTGCAACAAAACGCGTTTGCCAAACAGCAAGACAAGATTGCGCATTTGCAAAAGTTCATTGCGCGCTTCAAGGCCAAAGCCAGCAAAGCCAAGCAAGCACAAAGCCGCGTCAAGGCGTTGGACCGCATGGAGAAAATTGCGCCCTTGTTGGCCGATGCCGACTTCAGCTTCGAATTCAAAGAACCCGCCAACTTGCCCAACCCCATGCTGAGTATGCAAGGCGTGAGTGTGGGCTACCCTGCCCCTGCCGACGCGCCTGCAGGCACGCCGCCCACGGTCATCGTGCACAACGTCAGCCGCTCCGTGCTGGCGGGTCAACGCATTGGCATCTTGGGTGCCAACGGTCAGGGCAAATCCACGCTGGTGAAAACCATTGCCCGTGATTTGCAAGCGATCGGCGGCGACATGACCGAAGGCAAAGGCCTGAACATCGGCTACTTTGCGCAACAAGAACTCGACGTGTTACACCCCGCAGACAACCCGCTCGACCACATGATTGGGTTGGCAAAAAAACTCACCATCGACGGCAAGCTAGCTGGCCAAGCCACCCGCGAGCAAGACTTGCGCAGCTTCCTAGGCCAGTTCAACTTTGGCGGCGACATGGTCAAGCAAGCCGTGGGCAGCATGAGCGGTGGCGAAAAAGCGCGCCTCGTGTTGTGCATGTTGGTGTGGCAACGCCCCAACCTCTTGCTGATGGACGAGCCCACCAACCACTTGGACTTGGCCACCCGCGAAGCCCTGAGCATGGCGCTGAACGAATTTGAAGGCACCGTGATGCTGGTCAGCCATGACCGTGCGTTGTTGCGTGCTGTGTGTGATGAATTCTGGATGGTGTCACGCGGTGGCGTCGAACCCTTTGACGGCGACTTGGACGACTACCAACGCTATCTGCTGGACGAAGGCAAACGCTTGCGTGCCGAGGCTGTGGCAGCTTCGAATGCTGCTGCGTCGAAGCCTGAGTTGGTGGCTGTTGCGGCGCCTGTGGTGGTGGCCAAAGACAATGGCCAGCAGCGCAAAGACATCAATGAGAAAAAACGTCCGTTGAAAAAAGAAATGGATGGCGTGGAAAAAAACATGGCCGCCCTCGAATCTGAAAAAACTGCGCTGCATGACAAACTCGCCACACCCCTGCCCCCTGCTGACATTGCTGCAGCAGGTAAACGCCTCAAAGCGGTGGAAGACGAGCTGGCCACATTAGAGCTGCGTTGGCTAGAGCTGACTGAGGCGATGGATGCGATTGAAGCCGCGATGGCTTAATGAAGGCGCGCACCGAACTGCGCGCTGCACCAAATGATGGCGGGAAATGAACACAGCCACGCCCAGAAGAATCGGTTCAAGCCAAAGAACCAAAACACCATGAAGTGAAACACGGCCGCCAAAGCGCAAAACACGGCGGCCAAGCGTGGGTCTAACAAACTCAAGGGAAACAAAATCTCCCACACGATGAAGCCCCACGCACCCAACGTGGCTAGCCACTTGTTGCGTAGCGGGTGTGTGGCCGACAGTGGCCCGTAAATGGCGCCGTTCAAAAAAATAGTCATGGCGGCCCCATTGCGCCACTCAGGCCGCAGCAGCTTGACCGCACCCGACATGAAGTAAGACGTGACGGCCTGAATGGCGATGTACCAAAAGCAGGCTTGCCAACCCAGCTGTTCATGGCCAAACGCACCCACCACTTGCGAAATGAGCAGGCCCGTGAGTACCACCAAGGTAAAAAAATCACTGCCCCCGTTGAACGCACCGCGCCAACGAACAAGGATGAGTAAATTGCCCACAAACAAAAAAACAATCCAGGGCAGCGATACCCCTTGAACTGCCAACACAACAGCAGCCAGCAACCGTAACACCAGATGCAGCTGATGGACTTTCGGCTTGAACAGCACATCCAACACAGCACGCATCGGTGCGTTGGGAATATCTGCACGCTGCAGCTGCCAAGACCAAAACCCAGCTTCTGAGGTGTACTTGCCCAAGCGCAAATACTCTAGCGTTTGAATGAGCAAGCTCAATGCAAACAACAGTTCGGTGGCGCGAATCGCCGTCAGCATGCGGCATCCACGGGCGATGTCATCATCACTTGCGTGTCCATGATTTCAATGCGGCCATCCAGCACCATGCGCAGCTCAAACTGGCTGTGCGTGAAGTTCACATCACGTGCACGCAGCACTTGCGCGACCAAGCGCTGCATCATTTTGTAGCTCACCAAAGCTCGCGGATCGTCGCCCTCGGGCAAGTCGTGCAAGTCAGCCCAAAAGTGGTCCACCATGTTTTGTTGCGCCAGACCGATGTTGGTGTCTGGGTTGTGCAGCAGATGGTGCAGGCTGCGCACGCGACGCGGGTAGATCAAGACCCAGTCTGACCATTGCAATTCACCAGAAGCCAGCTGCATCGCAGAGCGTGCATACAGCTGAGGCACATAGCCCACCGCATGAAAAAACTTCCAGTTGGGAAAAAACGCACGCAGCAAAAACAGCCAAGGGCCTTTGATGATGGGGGTTTTGACGACAAGCGTGACGCACAACACCAAGAAATACAAAACGAAAAAAACTTCGGTCATAGTGTGCACATTTTGGCATTGCACGAGGGCCTTGCGCCTGACCTTCTTTGGGGCTACTTTGGTTGTTCGGTGATCACGATCACTGTCTCCACGCCCCCAATGGTTGCCTTGATTTGAATCGGGAAGGCGCCGGCTGGCGGTGTTGTGGCGACCACTTTTTGTGTTTCAGGCTCGTAGCGCAGCCACTCCGGAAGCGGCTTGCCGTCGAGCTGGCTCACCTGGACCAGAGCGCCCTTGGGTGCTGATGCAGGCATGCGATCCTCGAGCGAGAACGCGAAGCCCTTGCCCGAGGTAGCGACCTCGGCCGACACGGCGACGGTGACGAGTCCGCTTTGTTGCGGCGTCGCTGCACGCTGCTGGCTGATTGAGATATCTGCGCCTTTGCCCGACTCGGCTGGCTTAGGTGCGCTACTCGACGACTGGGCGGGCGCGGGTGCCGCAACTTTGACGACGGTGCTTGCGGGTGCCGTCGCCTCAACACGAACGATCAGTGTCCCCGCGTTTGTGGCGTTCAGGAGCTGTGGGTGGTTGATCATCACGATGCCGCCCTTGTAGACGATGGAGCCCTTCCAGAGGTTTTTAGGATCGAACAGGTCAATCTTTGCGGTGCCCGCGTCGAAGTCCGTGTTGCCGCCAAAGTTGACGGGGCCAGACTGCATGATCTCAAAGCCGCCGCTGTTGACCGTGAGCGTGTCACCGAAGACAGATGTGCCTAGGTCAATCTTGCCTGTGCTTTTGAGAACCGTTTTTTCAACTGTGACGGCCTTGCCAATGGTCAGTGCGCCGCTCGTGGTGAGTTCTAAAGCGCCGCCAGTGTCTACGTTCACGGTGCCGACAAAGTTGTTTGCTGCTTTTGTCAAGTTGACGCTGCCTGCAGCGACGATGTCTGTCTTCCCGCCCACTTGAATCGGACCGAGTTGGGTGATGTCTGCACTCGCAGTCTTCAGTGCCAGGTCACCTGTGACGGTCGTCTCGCCCATGTTCAAGAGCGAGGCGCTCACGATCTCTACAGCCTTCCATGTGCCGCCATTTTTCTCCTTGAGGGACACCGCACCCACAAAGTTGTTGGCCGAGGCATTCAAGGTTGCCACCTGCCCCTTCGTTGCGTTGGCCGTGAAAGTGGAGGCGCCGCCAATGCGCATTGCCGTGCCTACCACCTGTGACACGCCGCCTGTCAGCCCGCTACCGCCAGTCGTCACGTCCAGGTCTCCCGTGATCGTGATGTCCTTGAGGACTTGTGCGTCTTGGCTCACGAGCGTGAAGCTCACCTTTGGCGCAGTCGCGGTGACAGTGCCCAAGTTCAATTTTTCTGCAAGCAATGTCGCAGACGCGGCCAAGGTCACGGAATTGTTGTAGCTTTGCGGGCCTTGACTGTGAACGTAGCCCCCCGCGATCACGATGCCGCCGCCGGCGGTGACTGTGAGGGCATTGAGTGGCTTAACGACAGGGCTTGCATCCTTGCCCACAGCGCCGAGGAACTGAACGGCACCTGCTGTTCCGGCGTTCAAGACAACGCTTGTGCCACCTTCAACAGCGCTGCTGAACGACTTGTTGAACGTGATGTTGGCACCCGTAGAAAGTGCGCCAGAGCCTGTGGCGTCCAAGCTGATGATGGGGGCTGAGACGACGACATCGTTGCCAAACAGCATTGATCCGCTGCTTGTCGTGAGGACTGAGGTGCTGTTCAAGTGAGTTGTGCCGCTCGAGCCTGTCTCGAGATGACCCATTCTCACCGTGCTGTTCAAGGTAACGCTGTATTGCCCCTTGAGGACGAGTCTGCGAGTGGCCGTGTCGCCGACTAAGGTTTTACTGAATTTCAGTGTGGATCCGCTGATGACGGAATCAGACTGGACAACTGCGTCGTCGTTGTAGCTCTGCAACCCTCTGGTGGCCACAGTCGGTGCGTTGATCTGCACATAACCTGGGGCGTCAGTTGTGAGCTGGTCAATGCTGATGGCCTTGTTGAACAGGGTTGTGCCAGCGGTGTTCACCGTCAGTGTCTTGTCACCGGTGATGGTGTTGTTGAAGCTCACGTTGCCCAACGCGCCTGCATCGGTTGAGCTCAAAACCGTGTTGGCCAACAAAGTCATTGGGTCGTTATAGGTCTGAGTACCGCTGGTGGTCACAGTGGCGGCGTTGATCTGCACTGAGCCTGGGGTATCGGTTGTCAACTGAGCAATGTTCACGTTGTCGTTGAACAAGGTCGTGCCAGCGGTGTTGACGGCCAAGGTCTTGGCACCATCCATCGTCTTCATGAAGCTGATGTTGCCCGCTGCGGCGGCGCCATTGGACGTCAACGTGGTGTTGTTCAACAAAGTCAACGCGTCGTTATAGGTCTGTGTACCGCTGGTGGTCACAGTGGCGGCGTTGATCTGGACTGCGCCTGGTGCATCAGTTGTCAACTGAGCAATGTTCACGTTGTCGTTGAACAAGGTTGTGCCAGCAGTGTTGACAGCCAAATTCTTAGCACCATCAATAGTGCTGTTGAAGCTCACGTTACCCAACGCGCCTGCACCGGTTGAGCTCAAGATCGTGTTGGCCAACAAAGTCATGGGGTCGTTGTATGTCTGTGTCCCTGTTGTGGCCACAGTCGGTGCGTTGATCTGCACAAAACCTGGGGCGTCAGTTGTGAGTTGGCCAATACTGACGGCCTTGTCGAACAGCGTCGTGCCAGCAGTGTTCACCGTCAGGGTCTTGTCACCAGTGAGGGTGTTGTTGAAGCTGATGTTGCCTGCGGCAGCGACGCCTGTGGAGCTCACAACCGTGTTAGCCAACAAAGTCGTTGGATCGTTGTAGGTTTGTGTGCCTGTGGTGGCCACAGTCGGTGCGTTGATCTGAACAAAACCTGGGGCATCTGTCGTCAATTGACCAATACTCACAGCCTTGTCAAACAAGGTCGTGCCGGCGGCGTTCACCGTCAGGGTCTTGTCACCAGC
>JAIXRH010000019.1 GCA_027485285.1 Comamonadaceae bacterium
ACCGCTTCGTCAAGGTTTTTGCCGCGTGATTTGTGCTCTACCAGCAGCACGCCCGGCCAAAACAAATCGACATAGCCCTGTGCGCCACCGAGCTTTTTGACGTTCAGCTCAAAAGTGGCGACGCGTTTGTCGGTGATGCCAAAGATTTCAAAGAAGGCCAGCCAGAAAGGTTTGGCTTCGCTGTCTTCGTGGCTGGCATCAGCCCAGGTTTTGCTGAAAAGCAATGCCCTGGATTTAATTTCGTTCCAATTAAGACCCATTTAGTGCTCATTGAGTGAGCCTGAATTGTAATGGAAAGTACTCTATATTTTTGTGGCGCTAGTTCAGAATAAGTAACTAAAGGGCAAAAGGGTCCATGGTTTGTGGGCACGTCACGCTGACCCGCTGCCAGGCAGGTGCATCGTTCGCAGTCAGCAGCGTGTCTTTGGCTTCGAGCTTCGCCGCACTCAAGCACCCACCCCACACACAGCCGTCGTCCAAGCACACCACGTCTGCGCGGTTGGCCGAGTCCAGGGTGGACCAATGGCCAAAGGCCACGCGCATATCAGCCGTCAAGCGGCCCGGCACATCAAACCACGGCAGCAGGTGCGCGGGCGCTTTGTCTGCGCTTTCTTTCACGCTGAAATCCATCGCGCCCTGTGCATCGCAAAAGCGCAAGCGTGTCAGGGCGTTGACGATCACGCGCAAGCGGTCTGCACCCGCCAGGTCATCACGCCACACATTGGGCAGGCCGCCATACATCTGGGGCATGAAGTGCACCCAGTCGTCGCTGCGCAGCACGGCCTCGACCTCGCCAGCCAGCGCGAGGGTTTGCTGCGCCGTCCATTGCGGCAGCACGCCCGCATGCACCATCAGCACTTGGCCCACTTGCAGGGCCATCTGTTGGTGGCGCAGCCAGTGCAGCAGATCGGCGCGGTCGGGTGCTGTCAAGATGTCTTGGGTGGTGTCTTGCTTATGGACTTGGCGCACGCCGCAAGACACCGCCAGCAAATGCAAATCGTGGTTGCCCAGCAAGCATCGCGCGCTGCTGCCATAGCCCATCAAGCGACGCAGCACGCCTGTGTTGTCTGGGCCACGGTTGACCAAGTCGCCCAGCAAATACAGGGTGTCGCGGCTGGGGGAGAACGCGATGTGCGTTAACAGACGTGCCAGGGCTTCGTCGCAGCCTTGCACGTCGCCAATCAAGTAAAGTGCCATGCAGGAGATTGTGATGGATGTTTTACTGATTGTTTTCTTAACCCTGCTCAATGGCGTGTTTGCCATGTCTGAGATGGCTTTGTCGTCCAGCCGCAAAGCGCGCTTGACGGCATTGGCTGAGGCAGGCGACAGCGGCGCTGAAGCGGCGCTGCGTTTGATGGAGCAGCCCACCCAGTTTTTGTCGACCGTGCAAATTGGCATCACGTCCATTGGCGTGCTCAACGGCATTGTGGGTGAGGCCGCGTTCAGCCACGACTTTTCCAATTGGTTGCTGGCCCAAGGCGTGCCCGACAACTTGGCCTCGGGCCTGGCCACCGCGTTTGTGGTGACCCTCATCACCTTCAGCACCATTTTGTTTGGCGAGCTGGTGCCCAAACGCATTGGGCAGTTGTTTCCAGAATCGGTCGCGCGCCTGGCCGCGCCAGCCATGTTGGCCTTGGCCACGTTGGCCAAGCCGTTTGTGCATTTGTTGTCGGCCAGCACCAGCGGCATGTTGAGGTTGCTGCGCGTGGATGTGCACGGCGCACGCACGGTGACGGAAGAAGAAATTTCAGCCAGCTTGGTGGAAGGTGTGGACGCTGGACTGATTGAATTGCACGAACACCAAATGGTGCAAAACGTGTTCAACCTTGACGAGCGTCCGCTCACCTCCATCATGGTGCACCGCTCCGACATTGAGTGGCTGGACGCCAAATTGCCCGTGCCCCAAGCCTTGGCCCAAGTGGGCGCGAGTGGCGCACACTCGTGGTACCCCGTGTGCCGTGGCGACTTGGACAACGTGGTGGGCGCGGTGAGCGTGTCTCAGCTTCTGCGCTTGCCCCCCGGCACCGACATGACGGTGGAAGCCCTGGCAAAGCCCGTGGCTTTTGTGCCCGAAACCTTAAGCGGCATGGACTTGCTGGAGCAATTTCGCAAACCTGCTGAACGCGCCACTGCGCATGGCCGCATGGTGTTGGTGGTGGACGAATACGGCGTGGTGCACGGCTTGCTCACCCCACGTGATTTGCTAGAGGCCATCACGGGTGAACTGTTGCAAGCCACCCCCACCGATGAGGCGTGGGCGACTCAGCGCGAAGATGGCAGTTGGCTGATTGACGGCATGATGCCTGTGAGTGAATTCAAAGCCCGCTTGGGCATCAAAGAACTGCCAGACGAAGACCGTGGCATCTACAACACGGTGGCGGGCTTGGTGATGGCCATCTCGGGGGACTTGCCCTCGCTTGCCGATGTTGTGGAGTTTGGCGAGTGGCGCTTTGAGGTGATGGACCTGGATGGCCGACGCATCGACAAGTTGTTGGTCAGCCGTGTGGATTAAACGCGGCGGCTGTCACGGCGGTTAAACGGCACCTGGTACATCCACACGGGGCGGCCATCACGGCAGGTCAGGATGGCGCTGGGTATCAGCGCTTGGGCTTCAAACTCGAGGCTGATCAGCCACGCGCCACGGCGCAATTCGGCCTCCGCTTTTTCCACAGCACGGGGCATGCTCTCGGGGCGCTGAAAGAGATAAACCATGTCAAAGCTGCGCCAGTCCACCAGCCAAATATCGCCTTGGCGAATCTTGGCAAACGAGCAGCGCATGGCGCTGAGCACGCGCAGCGGCCAGCTCATCTCGACCCCGTGCAGCTCGGCACGCGGAAACGCATCGCGCAAAGCCAACAAGCCATCGCCTAGGCCGCTGCCGGCATCCAAAATGCGGGCCCCTGCGGGCAGGGTGATGTGTTGCTGCATTTCACGCAGGGCGCGTTTGGGCGTGGGAAACAGCGGGGCATCGCGCCAAGCTTTGCGTGGGTAAACCAACACGATGAGACCCAGCAACAACAACCATCCGATCGGCGGCACGCTGAGGGTGCTAGAAGAAGCCAGCATGGACAGCGGAAAGCCCAACACGATCAGGGCCTTGCGCATGGGCGTGTTCACCAGCGTGCTGAAGAAACCACCTAAAAACGTGCAGCCGATGAAGGCCATCGTCTCACTCACCCCAAGGGTTTGCACACCCTTGAAGATGAGCCAAGAGGCACCCCAAACGAGCAGGGCGGGGATGGGCCAAGTCATGAATTTCATGGGAGAGGATGATAGCCAATCGGTCATCATCCCCTGAGCGGCTCACAACTTACGTTAAGAATTGGCTTCAGTGAGTCCTTGCAAATTCATCACATGCACTGACTTGGTCGCTGATGCTGCTTTGAGGATGGCGTCTGACACCAGTTCGGCCGTCACCGCAGACAGCGTCCAACCCAAGTGGCCGTGGCACCACCGAGCGGGTGTTTATGCGGGGGAGGCACTTCTACCCAATCAACCAAGGGACGAAAGCGGTCTGTTTGACCGTGATGGAGTATCCTTTGATTGGATAAATGCTTACGCGGCCTACTTGGCAAACGCCCCGCCAACTGGATTCCTCAATAAGGTTCACCCATTCACATTTACCGATGAGCACACACAACTTAAATCAAGCCCCCTTATTGGTGGTGGGCGCGGGCATCATGGGCATGGGCATTGCGCAAGTGGCCGCGCAATCAGGCCACAACGTGTGGGTGTATGACACGCGTGCCGAGGCCGCCGTTCAAGCCAAACACAAACTCGCCGACACTTTGGCCGCATTGGTGACCAAAGGCAAGATGACGGCGGATGCCGTGCAAGGTGTGTTGTCAAGCATCACGCCTGTGGCACAACTCAGCGATGCCGCTCATGTGCGCTTGGTGGTCGAGGCGATTGTGGAAAATCTGGCTGTCAAACGCAGCTTGTTTCAAGAACTTGAAGCCTTGGTGGGCGAGCATTGCATCTTGGCCACCAACACCTCGTCGTTGTCGGTGACAGCGATTGCCAATGGTTTGAAGCATCCAGCACGCATGGTGGGCATGCACTTTTTCAACCCCGTGCCGCTGATGAAATTGGTCGAGGTGGTGTCTGGTTTGCAAACCGATGCCGCAGTCGCCCAAAGTATTTTTGATCTGGCGGGTGCCTGGGGCAAAACAGCGGTGCATGCGCGCTCAACGCCGGGCTTCATCGTCAACCGCATCGCGCGCCCTTTTTATGCCGAGACCTTGGCCTTGTTGCAAGAACAAGCTGCGCAGCCAGAGCAACTCGATGCCTTGTTCCGTGGTGCGGGTTTTCGCATGGGGCCTTGCGAGTTAATAGACCTGATTGGTCACGACACAAATTTCTCAGTCACGCAGTCTGTGTTTGAAGCCAACTTCTTTGACCGTCGATTCACCCCCAGTTTGGTTCAGCGTGAGATGGTGGAGGGTGGATTGCTGGGGCGCAAGAGCGGCCGAGGTTTTTACAACTACCCCGACGGTGCGCCTGCGTTAGCCGCAAGCCATGTCTCAACTCTGCCTGCCACTGCGCAATGGGTGGTGCATGGCAGTGGTGACGTAGCGGACGCCCTGGCCTCTGCCGTGAGTCAGTGCCTGGGTGGCAAAACCGCTTCACGTGCGACCAGCAGCAACTGGGTTGGTTTAGAGGTGGCGGGTTTGCAATTGCGTCAAACCGATGGCCGGCCTGCTTGGCAAGTTGCGCAAGACGCGTGTTTGAAAGACGTGGCGGTGTTTGATGAACTCCCCACTGTCGCAGGGGGTGTTTTAGCGTTTGCCTGTGTGGGCCGTCAGAATGCTTCAGAGCTTGCGGCTGCTGCGCTGCATGCGTTGGGCTATGTGCCTGCGCAGGTGTCTGATACACCGGGCTTGGTGGTGGCGCGGACGTTGGCGATGCTGGTCAACGAAGCAGCAGATGCTGTGCTGCATGGCGTGTGTACCCCCGAGGGTGCCAATGCTGCCATGAAGCTCGGTGTGAATTACCCTGCGGGTCCGTTTGATTGGCTAGACCGCATGGGACGCGCCCGCGTGGTGGCTGTGTTGCATGCCTTGGATGCTTGCTATCGTGGTGAGCGTTACCGAGTGAGCCCTTGGCTGCAACGTGCTGTTTAACAATAGGAATGGTGCATGAAGTTTGCTGAATTTCAAACGGGGCAAGTGCTGGATGCCGGTCCTTATGCGGTGAGCGAGGCCGAAGTGTTGAACTTCGCTCAGCAGTGGGATCCGCAGTGGTTTCATACCAATCCCGAGGCGGCTGCGCAGGGGCCCTTTGAAGGTTTGATTGCCAGCGGATGGCACACCTGTGGCATCGCCATGCGTTTGGCCGCCGATGCATTTTTGGCAGGTTCTGAGTCGTATGCCTCACCAGGCTTGGCGTACGTCAAGTGGCCTCATCCAGTGCGACCCAACGATGTTCTGCGCTTGCGTGTGACCGTGCTGGAGCGCCGCGTCTCGCAAAAAAATTCCAGTCTTGGCATCTTGCGTTGGCGCTGGCAGTTACGCAACGCCGCTGAGACTGAAGTGCTGGACTTAGAAGCGACCAGCTTGTTCAAACTTTTCTAATTTATTTTGACTGATTTGCCATGACACACGCCTTTATTTGTGACGCCATCCGCACCCCCTTTGGCCGCTACGGCGGCGCGCTCAGCAGCGTGCGTACAGACGATTTGGCTGCCTTGCCCATCAAAGCACTGATGGCGCGCAACCCCACAGTCGATTGGTCGCAAGTCACCGATGTGCTGTACGGCTGCGCCAACCAAGCCGGTGAAGACAACCGCAACGTGGCCCGCATGGCCGCACTGCTGGCAGGCTTGCCCTTGGAGGTGCCAGGCGGCACCATCAACCGCTTGTGTGGTTCGGGCTTAGACGCTGTGGGCACCGCGGCACGCGCCATCAAGTCAGGCGAAGCATCGCTGATGATTGCGGGCGGTGTCGAGAGCATGAGCCGTGCCCCCTTTGTCATGCCCAAAGCCGAGAGCGCCTTCAGCCGCAACAACGCGGTGTACGACACCACCATTGGCTGGCGCTTTGTGAACAAGCGCATGAAAGACCT
>JAIXRH010000073.1 GCA_027485285.1 Comamonadaceae bacterium
CTTGGCCGACCTCGGTCAAGCCAAGCGCGTCGAAGTGGGCAAGGAAAACACGACCATCATCGACGGCAATGGCGCAGCGGCCGACATCGAGGCCCGCGTCAAGCAGGTTCGCATCCAGATCGAAGAAGCCACCAGCGACTACGACCGTGAAAAGCTGCAAGAGCGCGTGGCCAAGCTGGCCGGCGGTGTTGCCGTCATCAAGGTCGGTGCTGCTACCGAAGTCGAGATGAAGGAAAAGAAGGCTCGCGTGGAAGACGCGCTGCACGCCACCCGCGCTGCCGTGGAAGAAGGCATCGTGGCCGGCGGTGGCGTGGCCCTGCTGCGTGCACGTCAAGCCGCTGGCGCCATCAAGGGCGACAACGCGGACCAGGACGCTGGCATCAAGCTGGTGCTCAAGGCCATCGAAGCGCCTCTGCGCGAGATCGTGTACAACGCCGGTGGCGAGCCATCGGTGGTGGTGAACGCTGTGTTGGCCGGCAAAGGCAACTACGGCTTCAACGCTGCCAATGACACCTACGGTGACATGATCGAAATGGGCATCTTGGACCCCACCAAAGTGACCCGCACCGCACTGCAAAACGCAGCGTCTGTGGCCTCTTTGATGTTGACCACCGAGTGCATGGTGTCTGAAGCGCCGAAAGACGAGTCTGGCGCTGGCGGCATGCCTGATATGGGCGGCATGGGTGGTATGGGCGGCATGGGCGGCATGGGCATGTAAATATGCTCCTTGCCTGAGAGCACAGGGCGGCGTTGCAGCCGCTTGCCGTGGCCCAGCCACTGTCAGCGCGTCTGCGCCTTGCCCTGCACTCTCATGCTGCGTCGAAGTGGCTTTGGTTACTTTGACAAACCCAATAGAAAAGCCCCGCAAGTAATTGCGGGGCTTTTTTCGTCTGATCACTCAAAGCGTGAGCGAATGGGCAGGCTACGAGGCGATTTTCTGGCGCGTAGCGACTGATGAGCCGACTGGCCTGCCCGTTCGCTCACGCGCACAAGCCAAAGAAAAGCTCAATGCATCAAAGCTTCCAGCTTCACCGCATCCACACAGAAAGCGCGAATGCCTTCCGCCAACTTCTCGGTGGCCATGGCATCTTCATTCATCGCGTAACGGAACGAGGCTTCTGTGTGATGCACCGCTGGCAAGTCCAGCTGCAAGGCAGCAGATGCGCTCAAAGCCTGCGTCAACGGCGCATTCGATGCACCCAATTGCGCCAGCAGCTCTGGCGCAATGGTGAGCAAATCGCAACCCGCCAAGGCGGTGATTTGGCCCATGTTTCTAAAGCTTGCGCCCATGACTTCGGTTTGGATCCCGTGGCGTTTGTAGTGGTTGTAAATCGCACGGACAGACTTCACGCCGGGGTCGTTGGCGTTGGCGTTGTCGGCCTCTACCCACGTATTGCCTGCTGATTTTTTGTACCAGTCGTAAATACGCCCAACGAACGGGGAAATGAGTTGCACCTTGGCATCGCCACACGCCACCGCTTGGGCAAACGAGAAAAGCAAGGTCAGGTTGGTGCGAATGCCTTCGCGCTCTAACTCGGCAGCGGCTTGAATGCCTTCCCACGTGGAGGCAATTTTGATGAGCACGCGCTCGCGCTTGACGCCCTGCGCCTCGTACAAAGCCATGATGCGCTTGGCGCGCGCCACAGTGGCCGCCGTGTCAAAGCTCAAACGCGCATCCACTTCGGTAGACACACGGCCAGGGATGGTGGCCAAAATTTCGCAGCCAAAGCGCACCAACAAGCGGTCAATCTGCAGGTCGATCGCCTCGTTGCCGTGGGCTGCCACGGTGTCTTTGAGCAAGGGCAGGTATTCAGGCTTTTGCACCGCTTTGAGGATCAGCGATGGGTTGGTGGTGGCGTCTTGCGGCTGGAACTGAGCGAGCTGCTTGAAGTCGCCAGTGTCGGCAACGACGGTGGTGAGTTGCTTGAGGGCGTCGAGTTGGTTCATGGTTTGATTATCCTGTGCCCGCGCAAGCCCTGCGGTTCACGCTACAGTCTCTTTCATGCAATCTTTCACACCTCAAAAAATTCTGGTTCTGGGTGGCAGCGGCTTTGTAGGCCGCCATGTCTGCTCGCGCCTCAGCCTGCAACACCACCAAATCACCGTGCCCACGCGCCGCCTGCCCGCTCGCCACATCCAAATGATGCCTGGCGTGACCGTGGTGCAAGCGGATGTGCACGACACCAAACAACTGCAAGCCCTGGTGCATGGTCACGATGTGGTGATCAACCTCATTGCTATTTTGCACGGCACAGAAGAAGCGTTCACCCACGCCCACGTCACGCTGCCTGCCAACTTGGCGCGTGCCTGCCACGCCGAAAACGTGACACGCCTGATCCACATCAGTGCGTTAGGGGCCGATGTGCATGGCCCTTCCATGTACCAGCGCAGCAAAGCACGCGGCGAATTGGCGCTGCTGTCAGCGGCAGAAAAAGCGCCACTGGGTTTGACGCTGCTGCGCCCCAGCGTGATCTTTGGCAAAGACGACCAGTTCATCAACCTGTTTGCCAAGCTGCAAAAAGTCTTCCCCGTCATGCCGCTGGCGGGTGCGCACACGCGCTTTCAGCCTGTGTGGGTGCACGACGTGGCGCAGGCCATCGTGCATTGCGTCCACACATTGCGCACGGAGGGTCAGGTCTATGAACTTTGCGGCCCCGACATCTTGACGCTCACCGAGTTGGTTCAGTTGGCCGGCCGTTGGGTGCGCAAAGAGCGCCCTGTTGTGTCGCTGCCCTATGCCATCGGCTGGCTGCAAGCGCTGTTGATGGAGTATGCGCCCGGTCCCACGCTGATGAGCCGTGATAACTTGGACTCGATGAAGGTCAACAACATCGCCAGCGGTCATGCACAAGGGCTGCAAGCGCTGGGCATTCCTGAACCCACCTCCATCCACCGTTTGTTTGCGCCGAATCACTGATGAAAACCTACCTGGTCGGCGGTGCTGTGCGCGATGCCCTGATGGGCAAGGCAGGTGCTGACCGCGACTGGGTGGTGGTGGGCGGCACGCCCGAAGCCCTGGTGGCGCAGGGCTACCAGCCTGTGGGCCGTGATTTTCCGGTGTTCTTGCACCCCGACACGCACGAGGAATACGCCCTCGCTCGCACCGAACGAAAAACCGCGCGCGGCTACCACGGCTTTGCCGTGCATGCATCCCCCGATGTCACGCTGGAAGAAGACCTCGCCCGACGCGACCTGACCATCAACGCCATCGCGCAAGACGAACACGGCCAGCGCACCGACCCCTTTGGTGGCGAACGCGACCTCAGCGCCAAAGTGCTGCGCCACGTGACCGAGGCTTTTCGCGAAGACCCTGTGCGCATCCTGCGCTTGGCCCGCTTTGCTGCTCGCTTTCCTGACTTCACCGTAGCGCCCGAGACGATGACGCTCATGCGCGAGATGGTGGCTGAAGGTGAGGTGGATGCCTTGGTGAGCGAGCGCGTGTGGCAAGAGTTGTCACGCGGCTTGATGGGCGACAAGCCCTCACGCATGCTGCAAGTGTTGCGCGAATGCGGCGCTTTGCAACGCCTGTTGCCCGAAGTCCACAGGCTCTACGGTGTGCCACAACGCGCCGAATACCACCCCGAGATTGACACCGGCATTCACCTGGAAATGGTGCTCGACGCATCGGCTCGTATGCACGCGCCACTCGAGGTGCGCTTTGCCTGCCTGTGCCACGACCTAGGCAAAGGCACCACACCCGCCGACGTGTTGCCACGTCACATTGGCCATGAGCAACGCAGCGAAAAACTTGCCCGCGCTTTGTGTACGCGTTGGCGCGTGCCCGTCGAGTGCAAAGAGTTGGCCGAGTTGGTGGCGCGTGAGCACGGCAACATCCATCAGAGCTTGGGCTTTGGTGCAGAGGCGGTGTGGCGTTTGCTGCTGCGTTGCGATGCGCTGCGTCGCCCGGATCGGTTTTTATTGGCCTTGCAGGCGTGCAAGTGTGATGCGCTTGGGCGTTTGGGCAAAGAGGATGACGCTTATGCGCAAGGGCCTCGGTTGGCTTGGTTGCTGAAGGCGGCGCAGTCGGTGGACAGTGCGGCGGTGAGTGCGCAGGCCTTGCAAGAGGGGTTGCAAGGCCCTGCTGTTGGGGCGCGTGTGGAGGCGGCGCGGTTGGCGGCTATTGTTGATGCGCTTTAAGTGATGGTCAGCGAAGCGGCAAGGGCGGTGGCTGCGGCAGCGACATTAGGCGCGAAGCGACGGCGGAGCAGAGCGGCCACCGCCCTTGCCGCTTCGCTGCTTTGGGCTCGCCTAGATTTTTGCTTCACGCACACATGGTCGCAACAACTACCGAAGTGACTCACCGCGTTTTGTATGAATACCCAAGACTCACGCGTCAAGCAGCTATAAAACTTTGGCTATCCCCGCACACACGAGACTGAGAATGATGGTCGAGGCGAACGGAATAAATATCTCACGCCCAAAAATCTTGAACCGAATATCGCCAGGCAATCGCCCAAAGCCAAGCTTTTGCAACCAAGGCGTCACAGCGTTGATCAACAGCAACGCCACAAAAACAACAATGAGCCAGCGCGACATCTATTGGCCTACAGCGCGTAAGAGCGGTCACCTTGCGCAAAGCCCATCGGCTCCCACTCGGTCGTGCCAAAAACCACCACTTTGAACAGCTCGCCCATTTCGTGTTCGGTGATCAACTTTTGCGCCATGCTTTTTTCGTCGATTGGCGCATCCACCAACGGCGGCAGCAAGCCGCAATTGATCAAGAAATGCGCTTGGGTGGTGTAGCCCAACACATGGAGTCCCGCATCCTGCGCCGCCATGGCCACACCCGTGAAGTTCACGTGCGCAGTGATGTCTTTGCGGCCCACATCGGCCAACGGGTCTGCGTCAGCCTTGTGCAGCTGGTGGCACATCAGCGTGCCCATGCTGCGCTGGGGGTGGAAGTACTCGCTCTCGGGAAATCCATAGTCGATGAAGAACGCTGCGCCGCCTTTGCCTGTGGCGGCTTCGCCCGCTTTGAAGCGATCAGCCAACGTGGCCACAAAGGCTTCGGCTTGGTGGTGAATTTCGGTCAGGTAATCGTGCTCGCCCGCCACGTCAACGGGAGGTCGCAAGTCGGTCACGCGGTCTTCCCAGTGCAAGGCATCTTCGCGCCAAACCACTCCCCGCTCATGCCACACACCGCCCTTGCGCACCAGCAGTTGCACGGGCATGGCATCCAGCACTTCGTTGCCCACCACCACGCCGCTGAGTTGCTCAGGCAGCGCATCCACCCATTGCACTTTGTGCGCATAGGCTTTGAGGGTGTCTTGTTGGCGCTCGCGCAGGCTGCCCGACAAATCGACGATGGTGTAGCGCGTGACGCTCACGCCCCTCTGACACAAGCTGTCCAACAGCTGCAGCGCCAAGGCGCCTGAACCTGCGCCAAATTCCCACACCTCGTCAGTGCCTGTGACTTGCAGAGCTTCGGCCACTTGGTGGGCCAGCGTGCGGCCAAAGTGTTTGGACATTTCGGGGGCGGTGGCAAAGTCGCTGCCGCTTTCGGGGGTCAGGCCAAATTTACGCAGGCTGTTGGCGTAGTAGCCCATGCCGGGGGCGTAAAGGGCCAGCGCCATGAAGCGGTCAAAACCCAGCCAGCCGCCCGCATGGGCGATGCGGCGCTGAATCAGCGTGTACAAAGCTTGTTGGCCCGGGTCGTTGGATAATTGGGGGGTAGTCATTGGGAGCAGATCGTAACTCGACCTTCACCAAGCCACCCACCTTCCTTTCACCACAGGCACCTCACACCATGCGCTCTTGGGCACTCATCACTGGCGGCAGCGTTCGCTTAGGCCGCGAAATCGGCCTTGCCTTTGCGCGCGCGGGGTGGAATGTGGCTTGCCACTACAACCGATCGCAAGCGCAAGCCCATGCCTTGTGCACCGAGCTGCGCGCATTGGGTGTCGACGCCTTGGCCGTGCAAGGCGAGCTGGAAGACGAGGCCAGCTGCCAAAGTATTTTTGACACCACAGTCGCCACCACCGGCACGACGCTGCAATGCGTGGTGAACAACGCGTCGTTGTTTGTGCCAGACGAGGGTGCAAACTTTGACGAGGCACAGGCCTTGGCCCAGATCAAGGTCAACCTCATGGCGCCCATGCGCTTTGGCAAGTGGATGGCGGCACTGCATGGCTCAGACTTGAAAGAGGCCATCAGCGCGGACGGCGCAACAACGGCAAAGGCAGCTTCGGCTTCGGCCAAGCCCAGCGTGATTCACGTGCTGGACCAAAAGGTGTTCAACCTCAACCCCGATTATTTTTCGTACTCGCTGTCCAAACTCGCGCTGGAGCGCGCGGTCAGTCTGCAAGCCCAGTCGCTCGCGCCCACCTTGCGCGTGAACGCCGTGGCGCCCGGCTTGATGTACCTGAGCGGGCCACAAACCCAAGACAACTTCAACCGTGCATCGCAAGCCAACTTGCTGCGCCAACCCATCAACCCCGCCGACGTGGCCAACAGCGTGGTGTTTTTGGCGGGCAACGCCAGCATCACCGGCACCACGGTGCGCGTGGACAACGGCCAACACTTGGTCCCCCTCGCACGGGATGTGATGTTTGTGGTCGAGGAGCTTTTCAAATCATGAACGACACACTCTTGCGCCATTACCGTCGCTTGTTTTTGCGCGGCCTCACCGTGCAAGCGCAGATTGGCATCCACGACTTTGAGTTGCAAGCCGCACAGCGCCTCATCATCGATGTGGACCTGTATGTCTCATTCGCAGGCACCAGCCCCAAAGACGACCACATCGACGAGGTGGTGGACTATGACTTTGTGCGCGCTGTCGTGCACACGCGCATTGCGCAAGGCCACATCAACCTGCAAGAAACTTTGTGCGATGACATCCTCACGCGCTTGCTAGATCACACCGGCGTGATGGCCGCACGCGTGTCCACCCGCAAGCCCGATGTTTACCCCGACTGCGAAGCGGTAGGTGTGGAAGTGTTCCGCGCCAAACCCGGAGTGCTTTGACATGACCAGCAAAGGCACACAAATTTTGAATCTCACCGGTCTGCGCTTTGATGCCAACCTGGGCATCTTGGAGCATGAAAAGACGGGCCCACAGCCCATTCAAGTGGACGCTGAGTTGAACCTGGGCACGCAACCCCTGATGCCGCACGACGATGACATTGGCCATGTGCTGGACTACCGCAAGATTCGCCAAATCATCATCACCGAATGCACGGCTGAACATGTCAACCTGCTCGAAACCCTCATTGGCAAACTCGCCCATCGCCTCATGCAACTGCCAGGTGTGTTGGGCGTGCGCGTGAAAATCGCCAAGCTCGAAATTTTTGAAGACTGCGAAGTGGCCATTCGCATGGAAACAGGACAGTGGTAACTATGACGACCGTAGAAAAAGACCTCAACAAAGACACGAAGCAAATCAAAATCGAGCACGAAAACCACAAGCTCGAAAAACGCTTGTGTCGCCAAGTCGGCCAAGCCATCGTCGACTACAACATGATCGAAGAAGGCGACAAGATCATGGTGTGCATGTCAGGCGGCAAAGACAGCTACGCCATGCTCGACATTTTGCTGATGATGCAGCAGCGTGCACCCATCAGCTTTGAGCTGATTGCGGTCAACCTTGACCAAAAACAACCCGGCTTCCCTGCCGATGTGTTGCCCAAGTATTTGGCACAAGTGGGCGTGAAGTTCCGCATCGAAACGCAAGACACGTATTCCATCGTCAAAGACAAAATTGCCGAAGGTAAAACCATGTGCAGCCTGTGTTCGCGCTTGCGCCGCGGCATTTTGTACCGCGTGGCGGGCGAGTTGGGTTGCAACAAAATCGCGCTGGGCCACCACCGCGACGACATTTTGCAAACCTTCTTTTTGAACATGTTCTTTGGCGGCAAGCTCAAAGCCATGCCCCCGAAATTGGTGAGCGACGGTGGCGACCACATGGTGATTCGCCCACTCGCTTACGTGGCCGAGAAGGACCTAGAGCGTTGGTCCAAAGTGCGGCAGTTCCCCATCATCCCGTGCACGCTGTGCGGCAGTCAAGACGGATTGCAACGTCAAGTGGTGGGCGAGATGCTGCGCGAGTGGGAGAAGAAGCACCCAGGCCGCATTGAGAACATGTTTGCCGCGCTGCAAAACGTGGTGCCTTCGCATTTGATGGATCACACCAAGTTTGATTTCAAGTCGTTGGTGTCAACGGGCGAGGCGTCAGACGAAGGGGATAAGGCGTTTGACCATGAAGAATTTCCTATGGCGTCGTTGCCAGGGATGCAGGTGGTGTCGCTTTAGGTCTTTGGGCTCTTTATGCTGAGCTCGCTTCGGGGAGGGGCTCAGGGCAGGTTCCTCATGCTGGGGTACCAGAAATCGTCACCTGCCCCAAGCCCCTCCCCGAAGTCTGCGTCCGACATGGCTTCGCTCATCTAGTTGCGCGCGGACGTGATTGCCACGAACACCCAAAGCGTTGCGTGCGCCTCTCGACGCACAAAAAAAAGCCACCAACACAGGTGGCTTTTCCGACAGATGAACAGAAACGTTACAGCTTGAAAGCCACAACCTTCTGGTGCTGCTCACCCAGACCTTCGATACCCAAAGTCATGACATCACCACGCTTCAAAAACACTGGCGCTGACTTGCCGTCTTTCTTCACGCCCATGCCCACACCAGGAGGTGTGCCCGTGCAAATCGCGTCACCGGGTTTCAAAGTCATGAACTGGCTGACGTAGCTCACGATTTTGGCCACGCTAAAAATCATGGCTTTGGTGTTGCCGTCTTGCATACGCACGCCGTTGTGGTCCAGCC
>JAIXRH010000119.1 GCA_027485285.1 Comamonadaceae bacterium
ACCGTCACCGGCTACCCGCACCACGTCATCTTGCGGGGCAACAACCGCCAAGACATTTTTCGCAGCAACGCTGATTACCAGCGCATGCTCGATTTGTTGTTCGAGCACAGCCGCGTGCACAAGGTGGACATTCACGCCTATGTGTTGATGGGCAACCATTTGCATTTGTTGCTCACGCCTCAAGAAGATCAGGGCCTACCCAAAATGATGCAGGCCGTGGGCCGCAGCTATGTGCAGGTGTTCAACAAAGTGCATGCCCGCACCGGCACGCTGTGGGAAGGGCGCTATCGCTCCACGCTCATTCAAACCGACCGTTACTTGCTGGCGTGCATGGCCTACATCGACCTCAACCCTGTGCGTGCGCACATGGTGGCGCAACCTGAAGATTACGCATGGTCCAGCTATGGGCACTATGTGGGGCTTCGCATTGACAGGCTCATCACGCCGCACGCGCTGGTTTGGGGCTTGGGCAACACGCCGTTCGCGCGTGAGGCGGCGTACGCCGAATTGGTGGACGCTGGCATCAGCGCGGACCAGCAGGGTGCACTGACCCACGCCACGCTCAGTGGTTGGGCGCTGGGTGATGCGGATTTTGTGGCTGATTTGCAAGCCCAAACCGAACGGCGCTTGGTCAAAACCAAGGCGGGGCGGCCGTATAGCAAGGGCATTAAACCTGTCCCCAATTAAACAATTGACAAAATTGACAGGCAATTAATTGGGTTCTGACCCCAATTAATTTTCTTGGCATGCATGCTGCAATGCAGTATTCTTCTTGTCCCGCTGATTTTTTGAGGAACGCGTCATGTCCACGGCTGTCGATAAAGCACAACTGCAAGCTCAGGGTTTGTACGACCCTTCTAACGAACACGACGCCTGTGGCGTGGGCTTTGTGGCTCACATCAAGGGGCAAAAGAGCCACGCCATCGTGGGTCAAGCGCTCAAAATTCTCGAAAACCTCGACCACCGGGGGGCTGTGGGCGCTGACGCGCTCATGGGTGACGGCGCAGGGATCTTGATTCAATTGCCCGACGCGTTGTACCGCGAAGAGATGGCCAAGCAGGGTGTCAATTTGCCGCCCATGGGCGAGTACGGCGTGGGCATGGTGTTCTTGCCCAAAGAAAGTGCGTCGCGCTTGGCTTGCGAGCAAGAGCTCGATCGTGCCGTGAAGGCCGAAGGCCAAGTGCTGTTGGGCTGGCGCGATGTGCCGGTCAACCTCGACATGCCCATGTCGCCACGCGTGCGCGAAAAAGAGCCTGTCATCCGTCAAATCTTCATCGGTCGCGGCAACGACGTGATCGTGCAAGACGCGCTCGAGCGCAAGCTGTATGTCATTCGTAAAACAGCCAGCGCAGCGATTCAACACTTGAACCTGAAGCACGGCAAAGAGTATTACGTGCCCAGCATGTCAAGCCGCACCATCATTTACAAAGGCTTGTTGCTGGCCGACCAAGTGGGTACTTATTACCGCGACTTGACCGACGAGCGCTGCGTGTCAGCCCTTGGCTTGGTGCACCAGCGTTTCTCAACCAACACTTTCCCCGAGTGGCCTTTGGCTCACCCCTATCGCTATGTGGCACACAACGGTGAGATCAACACCGTCAAAGGCAATTACAACTGGATGAAGGCCCGCGAAGGCGTGATGTCCTCCCCCGTGTTGGGCGACGACCTGCACAAGCTCTACCCCATCAGCTTCGCTGACCAGTCGGACACCGCCACCTTCGACAACTGCCTCGAGCTGATGACGATGGCCGGTTACCCCATCAGCCAAGCGGTGATGATGATGATTCCCGAGCCATGGGAAAACCACAGCACCATGGACGAGCGCCGCAAGGCTTTCTACGAATACCACGCTGCGATGTTGGAGCCTTGGGACGGCCCAGCTTCTATCGTGTTCACCGACGGCCGCCAAATTGGCGCGACCTTGGACCGCAACGGTTTGCGTCCATCGCGCTACTGCATCACCGACGACGACATGGTCATCATGGGCTCAGAGTCTGGCGTGTTGCCAGTGCCTGAGAGCAAGATCGTGCGTAAGTGGCGTTTGCAGCCCGGCAAGATGTTCTTGATTGACCTTGAGCAAGGTCGCATGATCGACGACGAAGAACTCAAAGCTGGCTTGACCAACAACAAGCCCTACAAGCAATGGATTGAAAACGTCCGCATCAAGCTCGACGATGTCAAGAGTGCGGTGGTGAGCGCCGCCGGGCCGTCCCAAGGCGCGAAGGCCCCCACGGGGGGCAGCGAACCACACGAAGTGGGGAGCGTGGGGGCTACGTTGCTCGACCGTCAACAAGCCTTCGGCTACAGCCAAGAAGACATCAAGTTCTTGATGGCGCCTATGGCCATCAACGGCGAAGAGGGCATTGGCTCCATGGGCAATGACAGCCCCTTGGCTGTGTTGTCTAGCAAAAACAAGCCGCTTTACAACTACTTCAAGCAGTTGTTTGCGCAGGTGACCAACCCACCGATCGACCCGATCCGTGAGGCCATCGTCATGTCCTTGGTGTCGTTCGTGGGCCCCAAGCCCAACTTGCTCGACATCAACCAAGTCAACCCGCCCATGCGTTTGGAAGTCAGCCAGCCTGTGCTGAACTTTGCGGACATGGCCAAGTTGCGTGACATTGCGCAGTACACACATGGCAAGTTCAAGAGCGCCACGCTCGACATGACCTACCCCTTGGCTTGGGGCCACGACGGCGTCGAAGCCAAGTTGGCGTCGTTGTGTGCAGAAGCGGTGGACGCCATCAAAGGCGGCCACAACATCTTGATCATCAGCGACCGCGCGGTCAGCGCGACTCAGGTGGCCATCCCTGCGGTGTTGGCCTTGTCTGCGATTCACCAACATTTGGTGCGCGAAGGCTTGCGCACCACCGCTGGTTTGGTGGTGGAAACTGGCAGCGCCCGCGAAGTACACCACTTCGCCGTGTTGGCAGGCTACGGCGCAGAAGCCGTGCACCCCTACCTCGCGCTCGAAACACTGGCTAACTTGCACAAAGATTTGCCAGCTGATTTGTCGACCGACAAAGCCATCTACAACTACATCAAAGCCATCGGCAAAGGCCTGTCAAAAATCATGTCCAAGATGGGCGTGTCGACCTACATGTCTTACTGCGGCGCGCAGTTGTTTGAAGCCATCGGCATCAACACCGAAACCGTGCAAAAGTATTTCACCGGCACACCCAGCCGTGTGGAAGGCATCGGCATTTTTGAAATGGCCGAAGAAGGCATTCGCATGCACCATGATGCGTTTGGCGAAAAACCCGTGCTGGCCAACATGCTCGACGCGGGTGGCGAATACGCATGGCGCGCCCGTGGCGAAGAACACATGTGGACGCCTGATGCAATTGCCAAGTTGCAACACAGCACACGCGCCAACAATTTCAGCACGTACAAAGAGTACGCACAGATCGTCAATGACCAAAACAAGCGTCACCTGACCTTGCGCGGTTTGTTCGATTTCAAGATTGACCCATCCAAAGCCATTTCGGTGGACGAGGTGGAACCCGCCACTGAAATCGTCAAGCGTTTTGCCACCGGGGCGATGTCGCTCGGTTCGATCTCCACCGAAGCACACGCCACATTGGCCGTGGCGATGAACCGCATTGGCGGCAAGTCCAACACGGGCGAGGGTGGTGAAGACCCTGCGCGTTACCGCAACGAACTCAAAGGCATCCCCATCAAGCAAGGTGACACACTCAAAACCATCATCGGCAACGATGTGGTCGAAGTGGACATGCCTTTGCTGGCGGGCGACAGCTTGCGTTCACGCATCAAGCAAGTGGCGTCGGGTCGCTTTGGTGTGACGGCTGAATACCTCTCATCGTCTGACCAAATTCAGATCAAGATGGCCCAAGGCGCCAAGCCGGGTGAAGGCGGTCAGTTGCCAGGCTCGAAAGTGTCTGAGTACATCGGCAAGCTGCGTTACAGCGTGCCTGGTGTGGGCTTGATTTCTCCTCCGCCCCACCACGATATTTATTCCATCGAAGACTTGGCACAGCTCATCCATGATTTGAAGAACGTTGCCCCGCACGCAGACATCAGCGTGAAGTTGGTGGCCGAAATTGGCGTGGGCACGATTGCCGCAGGCGTGGCCAAGTGCAAGGCCGATCACGTGGTGATCGCCGGCCACGATGGTGGCACAGGCGCATCGCCCTGGTCATCGATCAAGCATGCTGGCTCGCCGTGGGAAATCGGTTTGGCAGAAACCCAACAAACCTTGGTGTTGAATGGCTTGCGCGGACGCATCCGCGTGCAAGCCGATGGCCAAATGAAAACCGGCCGCGACGTGGCTGTGGGTGCTTTGCTCGGCGCTGACGAGTTTGGCTTTGCCACCGCACCGCTGGTGGTGGAAGGTTGCATCATGATGCGCAAGTGCCACTTGAACACCTGCCCCGTGGGCGTGGCCACCCAAGACCCCGAGTTGCGCAAGAAGTTCACCGGCAAACCTGAGCACGTCGTCAACTACTTCTTCTTCATTGCTGAAGAAGTGCGTCAAATCATGGCGCAACTCGGCATCAAGAAGTTTGACGACATGATCGGCCGTGCCGACTTGCTCGACATGCGCGCGGGCATCGAACACTGGAAAGCCTCTGGCCTCGACTTCGGGCGTTTGTTGGCTGTGCCTCAAGTGGGCCCAGAAATTCCTCGCTACCACGTGGACAAGCAAGACCATGGTTTGGAAAAGGCGCTGGACCAAAAACTCATCGAGAAATCCAAGCCCGCCATTGAGCGTGGCGAGAAGGTGCAGTTCATGGAAGTGGCCCGCAACGTCAACCGCTCGGTCGGTGCGATGTTGTCTGGCGCGGTGACCAAGGTGCACCCAGAAGGTCTGCCAGATGACAGCATCCGCATCCAGTTGGAGGGCACGGGCGGTCAATCGTTCGGCGCGTTCTTGTGCAACGGCATCACGCTGTACCTGATTGGTGACGCCAACGACTACACCGGCAAAGGCCTCTCAGGCGGTCGCGTCGTGGTGCGCCCCAGCATTGATTTCCGTGGCGATGCGGTCAACAACATCATCGTGGGTAACACCGTGATGATTGGTGCGACTCGCGGTGAAGCGTTCTTCTCGGGTGTGGCTGGCGAGCGTTTTGCCGTGCGTTTGTCTGGTGCGACGGCTGTGGTCGAAGGCACAGGCGACCACGGTTGCGAATACATGACGGGCGGCACAGTCGCGGTGTTGGGTAAAACCGGCCGCAACTTTGCGGCAGGCATGAGCGGCGGTGTGGCCTATGTGTACGACGAAGACGGCCAGTTCGACAAGAAGTGCAACACCGCCATGGTCTCCATGGAAAAAGTGTTGACGGCTGCCGAGCAAGAAGCCACCTTGCCACGCGCCATTTGGCACCGAGACCAAACTGACGAAGCGCAGCTCAAGAAGTTGCTCGAAGACCACCACCGTTGGACGGGCTCGAAACGCGCCCGCGACTTGCTGGACAACTGGGCGACCGCGCGTGCCAAATTTGTCAAAGTGTTCCCCAACGAATACAAGCGCGCATTGGGCGAGTTAAACGCTGCCAAGACGGCCAAAGCGTCCGCCCCAGCAGCCAAAAAAGCTGTCGCCGTCAAGTAACGCAAAGACCAAGCAAAAGGATTTGAATCATGGGAAAAGTCACTGGCTTTATGGAAATTGAGCGCATCGAAGAGGGCTACAAGCCTGTCAAAGAGCGCTTGAAGAACTACGACGAATTTGTGATTGGTTTGGACGACAAGCAAGCCAAAGACCAGGCCGCCCGTTGCATGGATTGCGGCACGCCGTTTTGCAACAACGGTTGCCCCGTCAACAACATCATTCCGGACTTCAACGAATTGGTGTACCAAGACGATTGGAAGAACGCGATTGACGTGCTGCACAGCACCAACAACTTCCCAGAGTTCACGGGCCGCATCTGCCCCGCACCTTGCGAAGCGGCTTGCGTGGTGAACGTCAATGGCGACGCGGTGGGCATCAAGTCCATTGAGCACGCCATCATCGACAAGGCGTGGCATGAAGGTTGGGTGGTCGCTCAACCGCCTAAGCACAAGACTGGCAAAAAGGTTGCCGTGGTGGGCTCAGGCCCAGCCGGCATGGCCGCTGCACAGCAGTTGGCTCGCGTCGGTCACGATGTGACCTTGTTCGAAAAGAACGACCGCATCGGCGGCTTGTTGCGTTACGGCATTCCAGACTTCAAGATGGAAAAGTCGCACATCGACCGCCGCGCCAAACAGCTGGTCGCCGAAGGCGTGACCCTGCGCACCAACGTGATGGTGGGCGAGTTGCCCAAGGGTTCCAAGGTCACCAACTGGGCCGTCGAGACCATCAGCCCTGCACAGCTGCAAAAAGACTTTGACGCCGTGTTGTTGACGGGTGGTTCCGAGCAGTCCCGCGATTTACCGGCCCCTGGCCGCGACTTGGCTGGCATTCACTTCGCGATGGAGTTTTTGCCCCAACAAAACAAGGTCAACGGCGGTGACACGGTCAAAGACCAGTTGCGCGCTGACGGCAAACATGTGGTGGTCATTGGCGGTGGCGACACTGGCTCTGACTGCGTGGGCACGAGTACACGTCACGGTGCTGCTGCGGTGGTGCAGTTCGAGGTCATGCCCATGCCACCCGAGCATGAGAACAAGCCTTTGGTGTGGCCTTATTGGCCGCTCAAGTTGCGCACCAGCTCTAGCCATGACGAGAGCGCCGAAAAGGGCTTGCTCAAGCGCGAATTTGCCATCTCGACCAAAGAGTTCATCGGCGACAACGGCAAAGTCACGGGCGTGAAGACGGTTCGCGTCGAATGGAAAGACGGCAAGATGGTCGAAGTCGCAGGCTCGGAAGAAATCATCAAAGCCGACCTCGTGTTGTTGGCGATGGGCTTCGTCAACCCCGTGGCCACCATTTTGGAAGGCTTCGGCGTTGAGAAAGACGCACGCGGCAATGCCAAGGCTAGCACCGAGTTCATTGGCGGCTACGCCACCAACGTGCCCAAAGTGTTTGCCGCAGGTGACATCCGTCGCGGTCAATCCTTGGTCGTGTGGGCGATTCGCGAAGGCCGTCAGGCGGCGCGTTCCGTGGATGAGTTTTTGATGGGCGCGAGCGATCTGCCGCGTTAATTTCTCATCTTTACAAGTCTTTCACGGCTTGGCTCTAAAATAACCAAGGCTGGCCTGTTTTATCAACAGGCTAGCTTTTGTTTCTATGTCTAACACTTCCCCACTAAATACAAACCCTGATGCGCTGGTCGAATTGCGAGACATTCGCTTTGGCTACGGCGAGCGGTTGATTCTTGACGGCATCACGCTGACTGTGCCGCGCGGCAAGGTCACGGCACTCATGGGTGCATCGGGTGGCGGTAAGACCACGGTGCTGCGTTTGATTGGCGGTCAGTACCGTGCACAGTCAGGCAGCCTCACGTTTGAAGGCCAAGAAGTGGCCTCACTCAACGCCACCGATTTGTATGCCGTGCGTCGTCGCATGGGCATGCTGTTTCAGTTTGGCGCCTTGTTCACCGACCTGAGCGTGTTTGACAACGTGGCCTTCCCGTTGCGCGAGCACACCGACCTGAGCGAATCCATGGTTCGCGACATCGTGCTGATGAAACTCGAAGCCGTGGGCCTGCGTGGCGCACGCGATTTGATGCCCAGCGAAGTGTCTGGCGGCATGGCCCGCCGTGTGGCTTTGGCCCGCGCCATGGCCCTGGACCCCGAACTCATCATGTATGACGAGCCCTTTGCTGGCTTGGACCCGATTTCGCTGGGCACAGCTGCGCGTTTGATTCGCCAGCTCAACGACACACTGGGCCTGACGAGCATCATCGTGTCGCACGATTTGGATGAAACTTTCCACATTGCCGACCAAGTGATTGTGTTGGCCAACGGCAAGATTGCCGCCCAAGGCACACCGGATGAAGTGCGTCACAGCACAGATCCGCTGGTCAAGCAGTTTGTCACCGCAGCGCCTGATGGCCCTGTGCAATTTCATTACCCGGGTCCCAGTGTGGCGCAAGACTTTGGTGTGGGGGCGCAAGTATGAAGTTCGCCGCCAATTTAGGGTTTGCTGTGCGCAGCTTTTTGGCTGGCTTGGGCTTGGGCGCGCGATTGTTTGTGCGCTTGGTTTCAGAGTTTGGCAGCAACATGCGCCGCTTTGGACTGGTGCGCGACCAAGTGCATTTTTTGGGCAACTATTCGTTGGCCATCATCGCGGTGTCGGGCTTGTTTGTGGGCTTTGTGCTCAGCTTGCAGGGCTACTACACCTTGCAGCGATATGGGTCGTCTGAGGCCTTGGGCTTGTTGGTCGCCTTGAGTTTGGTGCGCGAACTTGGCCCCGTGGTCAGTGCCTTGTTGTTTGCAGGACGCGCCGGTACATCGCTCACTGCTGAAATTGGTTTGATGAAAGCGGGCGAGCAACTCAGCGCCATGGACATGATGGCGGTCGACCCGGTGCGGCGTATTTTGGGCCCACGTTTTTGGGGCGGCATCATCGCCTTGCCTTTGCTATCGGCCGTGTTCAGCGCCGTGGGTATTTTGGGCGGTTGGATGGTGGGCGTGGTGATGATTGGCGTGGACGCCGGCTCGTTCTGGAGCCAGATGCAAGGCGGCGTTGACGTGTGGAAAGACGTGGGCAACGGCGTGGTCAAAAGCATCGTGTTTGGTGTGACGGTCACCTTTGTCGCGCTGCTGCAAGGCTATGAAGCGCAGCCCACGCCTGAGGGTGTTTCGCGCGCCACGACCAAAACGGTCGTGGTTGCTTCGTTGGCAGTGTTGGGGTTGGACTTCATCCTCACCGCCATGATGTTCAGTATTTGATGAATCGAGGAAGCTATGCAACGCTCCAAAAATGATGTGTGGGTCGGCTTGTTTGTGCTTTTGGGCGCAGCAGCCATTTTGTTTTTGGCTTTGAAGTCAGCCAATTTGCTGAGCTTGAATTTTCAATCCAACTACACCGTCACGGGTCGCTTTGACAACATTGGCGGCTTGAAGCGCCAAGCCGCCGTCAAGAGTGCAGGTGTGGTGGTTGGACGGGTCGAGTCGGTCACGTTTGACGATAAAACCTACCAAGCCACCGTCACCATGGGCATCAACACGCGCTATCAATTCCCCAAAGACAGTTCTTTGAAAATTCTCACCAGTGGCTTGTTGGGCGAGCAATACATTGGCATTGAAGCAGGCTCAGACGCTGAAAATTTAGCCAATGGCGATCGCATTCAGTCCACGCAATCGGCGGTGGTGTTGGAGAATTTGATCAGTCAATTTTTGTACAACTCTGCGGCCAAGCCTGCCACGAAAGGTGGTGACAAATGATCTCTCAGCTTCTCTCTCGATCCCTTCAGGGCTTACTCGTTGTGGGTGTTTTGTGTTTGACGGGCTGCGCCACGGGCCCACAAACCAACCCCGCAGACCCGCTTGAGCCCCTCAACCGCAGCGTTTTCCGTTTCAACGACACCTTAGACGAAAACGTGCTCAAGCCTGTCGCGACCGGCTACCGTGACTACACGCCAAGCTTGGTTCAAACGGGTGTGCGCAATGTGTTCAATAATTTTTCTGATGTGTCTGCCGTTTTGAACAATGGCCTGCAGCTCAAGGGGCGTCAAGCGGCGTCTTCATTGATGCGCGTGGTGGTGAACTCCACGGTGGGTGTTTATGGCCTGTTCGATGTGGCGACAGCCATCAAGCTTGAGCGTTACCCAGAAGACTTTGGCCAGACGTTGGGGTATTGGGGGGTTCGCAGTGGTCCCTACCTTGTATTGCCTTTGCTTGGCCCCTCGACGGTTCGAGACACTGCGGGCCTTCCTGTGGACTGGCAGGTGGATCCTGTCAACAACGAGCGGATCGCTCACTTTGGTCCAGAAACTCAGATTCTGCGCATCGTAGACAAGCGCGCCTCGTATTTGGCGGCTGGCAATATGTTGAATGAGGCGTCGATTGACAAATACGCCTTCTTGCGCGATGCCTATTTGCAGCGCAGGCGTTCTCAAATCTTCGATGGAAATCCGCCCGACGAAGAGTTGCCCGATCAAAGTCTCGCGCCCTCTCAGTCATCCAAGTAAGCGCTCGATGCGTTTGAATTGATCTAAGTTTAGGAACAGGGTTTTATGGGTTGTATTCGTTTTTCAACACTGGCGGCCAGTCGACGTGCTTGGCTGAGCCAGCTTGTTTCCCTTGCGCTTGCTCTGGGCTTGACTCTGGCGGGGCAGTTTGCGCATGCCGCGCCCGAAGAGCCAGATGTTTTCATCAAGCGCCT
>JAIXRH010000036.1 GCA_027485285.1 Comamonadaceae bacterium
ATGAATTGGCTAGACAACATCAAATGGGACGACAAGGGGCTGGTGCCCGTGATCGCCCAAGAAAAAGACAGCGGCGACGTGCTGATGTTTGCGTGGATGAACCGCGAGGCGCTGCAAAAAACGGCTGAGCTCAAGCGTGCGGTGTATTTCAGCCGCTCACGCAACAAGCTGTGGTTCAAGGGCGAGGAGTCGGGCCATGTGCAGACGGTGCACGACATTCGCATTGACTGCGACAACGACGTGGTGTTGCTCAAGGTGACGCAAGAAGGGCACGAGCCTGGCATTGCCTGCCATACTGGCCGCCATAGCTGCTTTTACCAGCGCTTAGACGGTAACGAATGGCACGCTTGCGAGCCTGTGCTGAAAGACCCCGAATCCATTTACAAGTGAACACCATGAGTTCATCCAACCATTTAGACACATTGCAACGCCTGGCCGACGTGATTGAAAGCCGCAAGCCCGCCAACGGTGGCGACCCCGAGAAGAGCTACGTCTCGCGCTTGTTGCACAAAGGCCCAGATGCCTTTTTGAAGAAGATCGGCGAAGAAGCCACCGAAACCGTGATGGCCGCCAAAGACGTGGACCACGGCGGCGACCCCGCGAAGCTGGTGTACGAAGTGGCCGATCTGTGGTTTCACAGCATGATTGCTTTGTCGCACTATGGCTTGCAGCCCTCCGATGTGGTGGACGAGCTGGCGCGCCGTGAGGGCCTGAGTGGCCTAGAAGAAAAAGCCTTGCGCAAAGCGCAAGACCGAGAAGCAGCAGGCGAGTGATGGACATGACAGACGACAACTGCATTTTTTGCAAAATCATCGCGGGCAAGATTCCCTCACGCAAGGTGTACGAGGACGACGAAATTTTCGCGTTCCACGACATCAACCCCTGGGCACCTGTGCACTTTTTGATCATCCCCAAGTTGCACATTCCGTCGGTGGCGCACACCACGCCCGAGCACGAGGGATTGTTGGGTCGCATGATGTTGCTGGCGCCCAAACTGGCTTTGCAAGAAGGTGCAAGACCTTACCCAGAAGGGGGCTTTCGCATCGTGACCAACACAGGCGCTGAGGGCGGGCAAGAGGTTCACCACATGCACTGGCATGTCATGGGCGGTCCGCGCCCTTGGCTGCGCGGCTGATTAGAATTCACACAATTACTTAGGAGTTACACATGGGTTCGTTTTCAATTTGGCATTGGTTGATCGTGTTGGTCATCGTCATCATGGTGTTCGGAACGAAGAAGTTGCGCAACCTTGGTGGCGATTTGGGCGGCGCTGTCAAAGGATTCAAAGACGGCATGAAAGACGGCACAGCACCTGCCGAAGACAAGCCAGCTGCACCCGCTGCCGCTGTGACTGCCGACAAAAACACCATTGACGTTGAAGTCAAAAACAAGTCTTAATTGCTGATGATCGCCTGCTTTGTTTGATCTTGATTTTTCCAAAATTGCGGTAGTCAGTGCGGTGGCGCTGGTCGTCATCGGGCCTGAAAAGCTGCCCGGCGTGGCGCGCACCCTTGGCTCGATGCTTGGCAAGGCCAAGCGTTATGTCTCTGACGTCAAAGCCGAGGTCAATCGCACGATGGAGCTCGACGAGCTCAAGAAGATGAAAGAGTCGATGGAGACGGCCGCCCGCGATGTGGAGCAATCGGTGCAAACCGCCAGCGCAGACTTTGAGAAAGACTGGGCCGACACCACGGCGGGTTTGACGTCTGAGCCTTACGAGCCATTGGCCCCACCGCCACCCACGTATGAACACCCAGGCAAAAAATGGCGTCTCAAACGCGGCTCAACGCCGAATTGGTACAAAGCGCGTCAAGGTGTGCGCACCAAGGCGCAATCTGGCGCTGCCCGTGTGGCGCGCTTTCGCCCTGTGAAGCGTTCTGAACATGTCTGACACCACCCCCAAAGACGAACTGGCTGGCACCGAGCAGCCGTTTGTGCAGCACTTGATTGAGCTGCGCGACCGCTTGGTCAAGGCCACGATTGCGGTGATGGTGGCTTGCGCTGCACTTGCTCTCTACCCTGGCCCCGCTGAGTTGTATGACATGTTGGCTGCTCCCTTGGTGGCACAACTGCCAGCAGGTGCCACGCTGATTGCCACATCGGTGATTTCGCCGTTCTTGGTGCCGCTGAAGATCATGTTGATGACCGCATTTTTGCTGGCGCTGCCGGTGGTGTTGTACCAGGCATGGGCATTCATTGCGCCTGGCTTGTATTCGCACGAAAAAAAGTTGGTCATGCCCTTGGTGGTATCCAGCACCCTGCTGTTTTTGGTGGGCGTGGCGTTTTGTTACTTCTTTGTCTTTGGCCAAGTGTTCAAATTTATCCAAAGCTTTGCGCCCAAAAGCATCACAGCTGCACCTGACATTGAGGCTTACCTGAGCTTTGTGATCAGCATGTTCATCGCCTTTGGTTTGGCGTTTGAGGTGCCCATTGTGGTGATTGTGTTGGCCCGCCTGAATATGGTGACCATCGAAAAACTCAGAGAATTTCGCTCCTACTTCATTGTGTTGGCCTTCATCATTGCGGCCATCGTGACACCGCCCGATGTGGTGTCGCAGCTGGCGCTGGCGATTCCCATGTGCATCTTGTACGAGATAGGCATTTGGGCTGCGCAACTGTTTCTTAAACACACCAAAGCACCGGACGCCGAATAGGCGCCGCGCAAACACACCATGAAACGTCAATGGTTGTTGTTCTCCCAAGTGGTCACCGTGTTGGTGGCCATTTGGTTTGTGGTGGCCACCTTAAAGCCCGAGTGGCTGAGCCAGCGCACTTCCCACTTCGGTGGTGTGACCCTGCTCGAAGCTGCGCCTCACCCTGTGGGCGCGCCCATGCCAGGCAGCCTCAGTGCTGCCGCCAAGGTGGCGTCACCTGCCGTCGTCAGCATTGCCACCACGCAAGCCAACGCACCTGCACACCCCTTTCACAACGACCCGTGGTTTCGTTTTTTTTACGGTGACCGTGAAGACGAAGCGCCTCAGCAAGGCTTGGGCAGTGGCGTCATCGTGAGCCCCGAGGGCTACATCCTCACCAACAACCACGTGATTGAGGGTGCGAAAGAAATTGTGGTCACGCTCAGCGACAGCCGTCGCGTGGTGGCCCAAGTCATTGGCGCTGACCCCGATACTGACCTGGCTGTTTTGCGCATCAAGCTTGAGCGTTTGCCAGTCATCACGCTGGGCAATTCAGACACCGCGCAAGTGGGCGACCGTGTGCTGGCGATTGGCAACCCGTTTGGCGTCGGTCAAACCGTGACCAGTGGCATCGTGTCCGCTTTGGGGCGCAATCAGCTGGGCATCAACACCTTTGAAAACTTCATCCAAACCGATGCGGCCATCAACCCCGGCAATTCGGGCGGTGCATTGGTGGATGTGAATGGCCACCTGATCGGCATCAATACCGCCATCTACTCGCGCTCTGGCGGCAACATGGGCATTGGCTTTGCCATTCCCGTGTCGACCGCGCGCCAGGTGTTGGAAGGCATCGTGCGCGACGGCCAAGTGGTGCGCGGTTGGATGGGCATTGAGCCGATGGCGCTCACGCCTGAACTGGCGGAGACATTTGGCTTGAAGCAAACCGAAGGCGTCATCGTCACGGGGGTGTTGCAAAACGGGCCCGCGGCCAACGCGGGGTTGCGCCCGGGTGACCTGCTGCTGAAAGTGTCTGGTCAGCCGGTGAGAAATGTGGGCGAGTTGCTGACCCAAGTTGCCTCCCTCACCCCAGGCAAGAGCGCCACATTGGAAGTGGTGCGTCGCAACCAAACCCTCAGTTTGGATGTGACCCCCTCCCAGCGACCCAAGCCTAAGTTGCAAAAGTGAGGACGCAACGATGAGCAAAAACGTCACGCGCCAAGCCCTGTTGCAGGCTTGCAATGATTTGTTGCAACCGACCCGCTTCAAAGACTATGGGCCCAATGGCTTGCAAGTGGAGGGCACAGACGCCATTGGCCACATTGTGTCGGGCGTGACCGCCAGCCGTGCGCTGATTGAGGCAGCGATTGACGCCAAAGCGGATGCGATTTTTGTGCATCACGGATTGTTTTGGCGGGGCCAAGATGGCACGGTCACGGGGTGGATGAAACAGCGGCTGCAATTGCTGCTGGCGCACAACATCAATGTGTTGGCCTACCACTTGCCGCTGGACGCGCACCCCGAAGTGGGCAACAACGCCCAGTTGGGCAAGCGTTTGGGCTTGCAAGTGCAAGGGGTGTTTGGTGAGCAAAATTTAGGTCTGTGGGGCACGCGTGCCGACGGCCAAGCATTTGCCGATGCACACGCTTTGGCTGCCGTGGTGTCGCAAGTTTTGCAGCGCAAGCCCGTGGTGGTTCAAACACCGGCACGAGAAATTCGCCAAGTGGCGTGGTGCACGGGTGGCGCGCAAAGCTATTTTGAAGCGGCCATTGCTGCGGGTGTGGACGCTTTCATCACTGGCGAAATTTCAGAGCCGCAAGCGCATTTGGCCCGCGAGACTGGTGTGGCCTTTTTGGCCTGCGGACATCACGCCACTGAGTGCTATGGTGCGCCTGCCGCTGCGGCGTATGTGGCAGCGCAACTGGGCATCACGCATCAGTTCATCGAGATTGACAACCCCGCATGAGGGGGCATGCGCATGGCTGAGCACTTCAAGCCCATCGCCATCACGCTGGGCGATGCCGCGGGCATTGGCCCAGAAATCATCGTCAAAGCCTTTCGAGATGCACCCGAACAGTTGCAAGGCTGTGTGGTGGTGGGCGACTTGGCGGTGATGCAACGCGCCGCGTTGTTGGTGGCGCAGTGTGACTATCACGCGCCACACATGCAAACACAAGGGGTGAGCGATGTGCAAGAGGTTGCGCGAGTTCAAACGCCATTCACCATGCCTGTGTTGCAAGTCGCGCAGCCCTTGGCAGCCGATCAACTGCCCGCATGGGGCCAAATCAGCGCCACGGCAGGCAAGTTAGCGGCTGACTGTGTGGTGTGGGCCGCCAACGCTGCTTTGCGAGGCGAGGTGTCTGCCGTGGTGACCGCGCCCTTAAACAAAGAAGCCTTGTTTGCAGCGGGCGTGCCTTTTCCTGGGCATACCGAAATGCTGCAAGCTTGTGCGGCAGCCCATGCAGGCGTGGCGGTCGACGACATGCCTGTGCGCATGATGTTGGCCAGCCCCGAGCTCAAAACCGTGTTGGTCAGCATCCATGTGTCTTTGCGCCAAGCCATTGAGGCGGTGACGGTCGACAACATTTTGCAAACCCTGCGCATCACCCATGCGGCTGAGGTGGCGGCGACGGGCCGAGCGCCTCACATGGCCGTGGCGGGCCTCAATCCGCATGCGGGCGAGGGCGGTTTGATGGGGCGTGAAGAGCTAGACATCATCATTCCCGCGTTGCAACAAGCCCGCGCTGAAGGCATGCAGGTCAGCGGGCCGTTTGCCCCAGACACCGTATTTATGCGCGCCCGCGCCAAGAACGGCCAAGCAGGCGAGTTTGATGTGGTCATTGCGATGTACCACGACCAAGGCCTGATTCCAGTGAAGTACCTTGGTGTCGAGCAGGGCGTCAATGTGACGTTGGGCCTGCCCTTGGTGCGCACCAGCCCCGACCATGGCACGGCCTTTGATGTGGCGGGCACAGCCCAGGCAGATGCGTCTAGCTTGCTTGCGGCAGTGGCCATGGCACGCGCCTTGCGCCGCTGAGCACGCACAAGTAGCTTCTTTTTTCAGGTGTTCGCGGTGGCCACGAACTCTGAGCGACCACGCTGTGAATTGATTGAACATATCAACCCCCTGCTGTATGTAAAAAGTACTCCAATGATTGCCCGATAAGCTTGGGCTTGAAGGGGGAGAAGGTCGCGTGAGTCTGGGGACTTGACGGTCAGCTACAATGAGCGGCTAGCCAAACCAGTGACGAATGTTTGAGGAATTTCATGAGTGACACCCCAGTAGACACCAGTAAGCGCACATGGCTGATTGCCTCCACATGCGCCGGTGCAGTCGGCGGCATAGCAGTTGCTGTGCCTTTTGTGAGTACTTTTCAGCCTTCCGAGCGCGCCAAAGCCGCCGGTGCTGCTGTTGAAGTGGATATTTCAGCGCTGAAACCAGGTGAGAAGTTGACGGTTGAGTGGCGCGGCAAGCCCGTTTGGATCGTCAAACGCACCCCTGAGCAGCTTGAGTCTCTGAATTTGACGGAGTCGCAGTTGGCTGACCCCAAGTCAGAGCGCAAGCCTGACGAATTTACCCCTGCTTACGCCCGCAACCAAGCGCGCTCTATCAAGCCTGAGGTGTTTGTGGCTGTTGGCATTTGCACCCACTTGGGTTGCTCACCTTCAGACAAGTTCCAAACTGGCGCACAACCTTCTTTGCCCGACGATTGGCAAGGCGGCTTCTTGTGCCCTTGCCACGGTTCCACATTCGATGTGGCTGGTCGCGTGTTTAAAAACAAACCTGCCCCAGACAACCTTGAAATCCCGCCACACATGTACCTCTCCGACACAAAGCTGTTGATCGGTGAAGACAAGAAAGCCTGATAGGACACACCATGGCTGAATTCAAAGAAATTTCCCCGAACGCCAGCGCTGGCGAAAAACTGCTGAACTGGGTGGACAACCGTTTCCCAGCTTCAAAACTGTACAAAGAGCATCTCTCTGAGTACTACGCACCGAAGAACTTCAACTTCTTCTACTTCTTTGGCGCTTTGTCATTGTTGGTGTTGGTGATTCAAATCGTCACGGGCATCTTCTTGGTCATGCACTACAAGCCTGATGCTGCCTTGGCGTTTGCCTCTGTGGAGTACATCATGCGCGATGTGCCATGGGGCTGGTTGATCCGCTACATGCACTCCACGGGCGCTTCAGCGTTTTTCGTGGTGGTTTACCTGCACATGTACCGTGGTTTGATTTACGGCTCATACCGTAAGCCACGTGAATTGGTGTGGGTGTTTGGCTGTGCCATTTTCTTGTGCTTGATGGCCGAAGCTTTCATGGGTTATTTGCTGCCTTGGGGCCAGATGTCCTATTGGGGCGCTCAAGTGATCGTCAACTTGTTTGCTGCTGTGCCTTTCGTGGGCCCCGACTTGGCTTTGCTGATTCGTGGTGACTATGTGGTGGGCGACGCAACCCTGAACCGTTTTTTCAGCTTCCACGTGATTGCTGTGCCGCTGGTCCTCTTGGGCTTGGTGGTGGCGCACATCATTGCCTTGCACGAAGTGGGTTCTAACAACCCAGACGGCGTGGAGATCAAAGGCCCGAATGCACCGAAAGATGCCAACGGTCACCCTTTGGACGGTATTCCTTTCCACCCTTACTACACCGTGCACGACATCTTGGGCGTGAGCGGCTTCTTGTTGGTGTTCAGTGCGATCATCTTCTTCGCACCTGAGTTCGGCGGCTACTTCCTCGAGTACAACAACTTCATTCCTGCTGACCCGCTGAAGACGCCTCTGCACATTGCACCTGTCTGGTACTTCACGCCTTTCTATTCAATGTTGAGAGCCGTGACGCCTGAAATGATTTACGTCTTGATCGCTTGCGTTTTGGCTGGCGCCTACTTTGGCGCGGTGCGAACTCAGTTGCCCAAGATGGTCAAAGCTGGCGTGGTGGGCGCAGCAGTGCTGGTGTCTTTGAGCATGCTCACCATCGATGCCAAGTTTTGGGGCGTGTTGGTGATGGGCGGTGCGGTCATCATCTTGTTCTTCTTGCCATGGTTAGACAACTGCGAGGTCAAGTCGATCCGCTACCGTCCTGATTGGCACGTTTACATGTATGGCGTGTTTGTGGTGAACTTCATTGTGTTGGCTTATTTGGGCGTCCAGCCACCGTCTGCCATTGGTGAGCGCGTGTCTCAAGTCGGTACCTTGTTTTACTTCGGGTTCTTCTTGTTGATGCCAATTTGGAGTCGCATGGGGCAAACCAAGCCAGTGCCTGACCGCATCACTTTTACGCCTCACTGAGATTCACGGAGAACATAACCATGAAAAAAATTATTCTCAGCTTGGCTTTGGCGCTCGGTGTTGTCACAGGTGTGCAAGCAGGTGGCGACGGCATTGCTTGGGACAAGGCGCCCAACAAAACCAACGATCTGGCAGCTTTGCAAAATGGTGCCAAGATTTTTGTCAACCACTGCCTCAACTGCCACTCTGCCGCTTTCATGCGCTACAACCGTTTGCAAGACATTGGTTTGACAGAGCAGCAGATCAAAGACAACTTGTTGTTCACAACTGAAAAAGTTGGCGACACCATGAAAGCCAACATTGACCCGAAACAGGCCAAAGAGTGGTTTGGTGCCACGCCGCCTGACTTGACTTTGATCGCGCGTTCACGTGCGGGTCACAACGGCACAGGTGCAGACTACCTCTACACATACATGCGCACGTTCTACCGTGACGAAACCAAAGCCACAGGTTGGAACAACTTGGCGTTCCCCAATGTGGGTATGCCTCACGTGCTGTGGGAATTGCAAGGCGATCGCCGCCCTGTGTTTGACTCGCGCGAAGAGCACGGCCATCAAGTCGACGTGTTCAAGGGCTGGGAACAAATCAAGCCAGGCAAGATGTCGCCTCTGGAATATGACCAAGCCGTGGGTGATCTCGTCGGTTACTTGCAGTGGATGGCTGAACCTGGACAAAACACGCGCGTGCGCATCGGTGTGTGGGTCATGTTGTTCTTGGTGGGTTTCACCATCATCGCTTGGCGCTTGAATGCTTCCTTCTGGAAAGACATCAAGTAATCTGCATCCATTCGGCAGCAGGCTCTGTGTCTGTTGCCACCTCACGGAGTGACAGGCTAGCCTGCCACTCTTTTTGATTTTTAGGAGCCGCCCATCATGATGGTGCTTTATTCGGGAACTACGTGTCCCTACTCACATCGCTGCCGTTTTGTCTTGTTTGAAAAAGGCATGGATTTTGAAATTCGCGATGTTGATCTTTACAACAAGCCCGAAGACATCAATGTGATGAACCCTTACGGCCAAGTGCCAATCTTGGTTGAGCGTGATTTGATCTTGTATGAGTCAAACATCATCAATGAATACATCGACGAGCGTTTCCCGCACCCACAGTTGATGCCCGGTGATCCTGTCGAGCGCGCGCGCGTTCGTTTGTTCTTGTTGAACTTCGAAAAAGAGCTCTTCACGCACGTGACCACCTTAGAGTCACGCGCTGCCAAAGCCAACGACAAAGCCTTGGAAAAATCACGCGCTCACATCCGTGACCGTTTGACCCAACTGGCCCCCGTGTTTTTGAAAAATAAATACATGTTGGGCGATAACTTTTCGATGCTCGACGTGGCGATTGCACCGCTCTTGTGGCGCTTGGATCACTACGGCATTGACTTGTCTAAAAACGCAGCACCTTTGCTCAAATATGCTGAACGCATTTTTTCGCGCCCTGCCTACATCGAAGCTTTGACGCCATCTGAGAAGGTCATGCGCAAGTAATTTGTATGCTGAACTCACCTGACGCATCCTCAACCCGTCCGTATCTGTTGCGTGCCATGCACGAGTGGTGCACAGACAGTGGCTTCACACCTTATGCCGCCATCTTCGTGGACGAGACGGTTCAAGTACCCATGGAGTACGTGAAGAACGGTGAGATCGTGTTGAACCTGGGTTATGACGCCACCTCAGGCATGAAGCTGGGGAATGAGTTCATTGAATTCAAAGCACGCTTTGGTGGTGTGCCGCGTGACATCATCATCCCCATCCACCGGGTAATGGCGATTTATGCGAAAGAAAATGGACAAGGCATGTCTTTCCCCATGGGGGCTGCTTCAGATGCAATGGCTGCGCCTAAAAAGGTTTCGCCCAGTCGTCCTTCACTGAGCGCGGTAGAAACATCGCACGCCAAAGAAGGGTCAGACGATGAGTCGCCTACGCCCACGCCGCCGAGTGGTCGTCCCGCACTCACACGCGTGAAGTAGCGCATTTAAGTTAGGTTAGAATGTCGCCTGCGCCGCTTTAGCTCAGTTGGTAGAGCACCCGCCTTGTAAGCGGTAGGTCGTCAGTTCGATTCCGACAAGCGGCACCAAAATTAAAACCCGTTATGCCTTTGGCGTAGCGGGTTTTTCTCATTCAGCTGGGTGATTTCACTTTCACCCGAATCGTGTTCACATCCCAGCCTTTGGTGCGCAAATGGGCGCACAAAGCAGGCAGTGTTTGACGCAACTTGGCCGCCACCGCGCTGTTGGGCACGAGAAGGCACCACACATCGCCCTCAACCCCTCCGGATTGAATGAGCGAACGCAACGAGACTGGCAGCAGGGGTGCGATGGCTTTGAGCCGATTTTGGGTGTCACGTGCGATGGCTGAAAACTGGGCCAAAGAAGGCGCTGAATTGACCACTTGCTCCAAGGTTTGCGATTTGCCACGGCTAAAAACCGTGGCTTTGGGCGGCGTGCTGTAGCCCAGTGCGCGATAAGCCGCAAGGGTGTCTGGGTGAGGCTTAGAACGCGTGGCCATTTGGCAATTATGAGGCTGGTGACGGTTAAAATCAGAAGCTTCTAACCAGCCTTTCAAAAAGGATTTTGCGACCCTTGCTTTCTAGAGAAAACAAGACCTCCGCAGTGCTCGCATGGCTCTATCTTTCCTGACTCAAATTTTCGGTAGCCGCAATGAGCGCCTACTGAAGCAATATCGCAAAACTGTCACGCAAATCAATGCGTTGGAACCGTCGTTGGAAAAACTCAGCGATGAGGCATTGCGTGCAAAAACCGACGAATTCAAAACGCGCGTGGCCAATGGCGAAACCCTAGACGCTTTGCTGCCCGAGGCATATGCCGTGGTGCGCGAAGCATCCAAGCGGGTCATGAAAATGCGCCACTTTGATGTGCAGATGCTGGGTGGCATTTCTTTGCACAACGGCAAAATTTCAGAAATGCGCACGGGTGAAGGCAAAACCCTCACCGCCACATTGCCTGTGTACCTCAATGCCCTCACCGGCAATGGCGTGCATGTGGTGACTGTGAACGATTATTTGGCGAGCCGCGATGCGCAATGGATGTCACGCCTCTACAACTGGCTGGGCTTGTCTGTCGGCATCAACTTGCCACACATGGCACGCGAAGAAAAGCAAGCGGCGTATCGTGCCGACATCACCTACGGCACCAACAACGAATATGGTTTCGACTATTTGCGTGACAACATGGTCTATGAAGCGGCTGACCGTGTGCAACGCAAACTCAACTTCGCCATCGTGGACGAGGTGGATTCCATCTTGATTGACGAGGCGCGCACGCCACTCATCATCAGCGGCCAAGCCGAAGACCACACCGAGTTGTATGTCGCCATCAACCGCATCGTGCCCGCGCTGACACGCCAAGTCGGTGAAGAAGATCCGCGCACGGGCGAGGGCATCATCACGCCGGGTGACTTCACGGTGGACGAGAAGTCGCACCAAGTGTTCATGACCGAGCAGGGCCATGAAAACGCAGAGCGCCTCTTGAGCGCCAATGGCTTGTTGGCCGAAGGCGCCTCGTTGTACGACCCCGCCAACATCAGCTTGATGCACCACTTGTACGCTGCCTTGCGTGCCAACCACCTGTACCACCGTGACCAGCACTATGTGGTGCAAAACGGTGAGATCACCATCGTTGACGAGTTCACAGGTCGCCTGATGTCGGGCCGCCGTTGGAGCGATGGCTTGCACCAAGCGGTGGAGGCCAAAGAAGGCGTGGAGATTCAAGCCGAGAACCAAACCCTCGCGTCCATCACGTTCCAAAACTATTTCCGCTTGTACAACAAACTCGGCGGCATGACCGGTACTGCCGACACCGAAGCCTACGAGTTCCAAGAGATTTATGGTTTGGAAACCGTGGTCATTCCACCCAACCGAATCAGCAAGCGCGAGGACCAGCTGGACCGCGTTTACAAAACCACTGCTGAAAAATACGTGGCGGCGATAGATGACATCCGTGAGTGTTACGAGCGCGGTCAGCCCGTCTTGGTGGGCACCACGTCGATTGAAAACTCTGAGCTGATTGCTGAGATGTTGGAAAAGGCCAAGTTGCCGCACCAAGTTCTCAACGCCAAGCAACACGCCAGCGAAGCGACCATCATTGCGCAAGCAGGTCGCGCCAAGATGATCACCATCGCCACTAACATGGCCGGCCGTGGGACTGACATCGTGCTCGGCGGCAACGTCGAAAAAGCCATTGCGGAAGTGGAAGCCAATCAAGCATTGGATGGCGCAGAAAAGCAAAAACAAATCGACGCCTTGCGACTGCAATGGACCAAAGACCATGATGAAGTCAAGTCACTGGGTGGCTTGCGCATCATCGCCACAGAGCGCCATGAATCACGCCGCATCGACAACCAGCTGCGTGGCCGTTCAGGCCGTCAAGGTGACCCAGGCTCTTCACGCTTTTACTTGAGCTTGGACGATTCGCTCATGCGCATCTTCGCGGGTGAGCGCGTCAAGTCCATCATGGACCGTTTGAAGATGCCGGAGGGCGAAGCCATTGAAGCCGGCATCGTCACGCGCAGCATTGAGAGCGCACAGCGCAAAGTTGAAGCGCGCAACTTTGACATTCGCAAACAGCTGTTGGAATACGACGACGTGTCCAACGACCAGCGCCGCGTGATTTATCAGCAGCGCAACGACATCTTGGATGCCACGGATTTGACCGCTCAAATCGCTAATTTGCGTGAAGGCTGCTTCACCGACTTGGTGCGTCAATACGTGCCCCAAGAGTCGGTGGAAGAGCAGTGGGACATTGCCGGCTTAGAGCGCGCCTTGTTGCAAGAGTGGCTGATCGAATTGCCATTGCATGCCACGGTTCAGCAAGCCACGGCCATCACCGATGAAGAAATATTGGTGCAAGTGGTAGCTGCTGCACATGCGGCATTCCAAACCAAGCTGGACCGTGTGGGCATCGAGCAATTCACGCCCTTCATGCGTGTCGTCCTGCTGCAAAACATCGACAGCCATTGGCGCGAGCATTTGGCGGCCTTGGACTATTTGCGCCAAGGCATCCACTTGCGCGGTTACGCACAAAAGCAACCCAAGCAAGAGTACAAGCGCGAAGCGTTTGAGTTGTTTGGACAGTTGCTGGACTTGGTGAAAAACGAAGTCACCCGCGTTTTGATGACGGTGAAGATTGAATCCACTGAGCAAATCTCACAAGCGGCATCTGAGTTGGAAGACCGTGCAGAAAACTTGCAAAACGTGACCTACACCGCCCCCGATGAGTCAGGACAAGCTGTGACCACGACGGATGAGTCAACCTTGGCTGCACAAATGCCTTCAGTGGGCCGCAACGAACCTTGCCCTTGCGGCAGCGGTAAAAAATTCAAGTTTTGTCACGGAAAGTTGGCTTAAAAAATGGCTGTTCACCTGAACCCTCCTAGTCCTGCGGACTTGCACCCCATTGCAGGCGTGCGCATTGGTGTCACGCAAGCTGGCATTCGCAAAGCGGGTCGCAAAGACTTGACCGTTGTGTTGATTGATGCGGGTTCATCCGTCAGCGGCGTGTTCACGCAAAACCGTTTTTGCGCAGCGCCTGTGCAGGTGTGCCGCGAGCATTTGGATTCAGGCCAAGGGATACGCGCCATTGTGGTCAACACGGGCAACGCCAACGCCGGCACTGGCGAAGAAGGTTTGAAGCGCGCACAGGAAACCTGTGTGGCTTTGGCTGAGGCCTTGCATATTTCGCCCAACCAAGTGTTGCCGTTTTCCACCGGCGTCATCATGGAGCCGCTGCCTCATGACCGCATCATCGCGGGCATGCCTGCTGCCATCGCCGTTGCGGGTGATGCGGGGAGCGCCCAGCAATGGGCTGATGCCGCCGAAGGCATCATGACCACAGACACCGTGCCTAAAGCTGCCAGCACACAAGTGCAAATCGGCGGTGCGACGGTGAGCGTGACCGGCATCAGCAAAGGCGCAGGCATGATTCGCCCCAACATGGCCACCATGTTGGGCTATGTGGCAACCGACGCTTGCGTTGCGCAGGACCTGATGAAAGAACTGTCTTTGGCTTTGGCCGAAGGCTCGTTCAACCGCATCACGGTAGACGGCGATACGTCGACCAACGATTCGTTTGTGGTGATCGCCACCAACAAAGCGCCACACGCACCCATCACGAGTTTGCAAAGTGTTGAAGGTCAAGCATTGCTGCAAGCCATGCTGCAAGTGGCTCGCCAATTGGCGCAAGCCATTGTGCGCGACGGCGAGGGTGCGACCAAGTTCATCACCATCCAAGTCGAAGAGGGCAAGACCACGGCAGAGTGCCGTCAAGTGGCTTATGCCATTGCACACTCCCCTTTGGTGAAAACCGCCTTCTTTGCCAGCGACCCCAACTTGGGCCGCATCTTGGCAGCGGTGGGCTATGCGGGCATTGCCGACCTAGACCAAACTGCCATTGATTTGTATTTGGACGATGTGCATGTGGCCATTCAAGGCGGCCGTCACCCCGAGTACCGCGAAGAAGACGGCCAGCGCGTGATGAAGCAATCAGAAATCACCGTGCGTGTGGTCTTGGGCCGTGGCACGGCCAGTGACACCGTGTGGACATGTGATTTGAGCCATGACTATGTCAGCATCAATGCTGATTACCGCAGCTAATGACTGATCAAATTCACCCCTTAGAACGCCTGGTGCAACGTGCCGAGGCTTTGATGGCGCGCATTGAGCAAGTGCTGCCACAACCCATGGCCGAGCCCGACTGGGCTGCCAGCGTGGCCTTTCGCTACCGCAAGCGCAGCAGCGGCCGCGGTGGCTTAGAGCCCGTGCGTCATGTGGCCAAACTGGGCTTGGCCGACTTGCAAGAAATTGACGTTCAAAAAGAAAAAATCCAGCGCAACACGGAGCAGTTTGTGAAGGGCTTGCCCGCGAATAACGTGTTGCTGACCGGTGCGCGTGGCACGGGCAAGTCGTCGCTCATCAAAGCGTGTTTGAACGCCTACGGCCCACAAGGTTTGCGTTTGATTGAAGTCGACAAAGACGACCTGACCGATTTGCCCGACATCATCGAGTTGGTGTCTGAGCGGCCTGAAAAGTTCATGATCTTTTGTGATGACTTGAGCTTTGAAGACGGCGAGCCAGGCTACAAAGCGCTCAAATCGATTTTGGATGGCTCAATTGCGGCTGCCACACCCAATGTGCTGATTTACGCGACCAGCAACCGCCGCCATTTGTTGCCTGAGTACATGAAGGAAAACCTCACGTACACGCACACCGACGATGGCGAAGTGCACCCCGGTGAAGGCGTGGAAGAGAAAATTTCTTTGTCCGAGCGCTTTGGTTTGTGGGTGAGTTTTTACCCCTTCAGCCAAGACGAATACCTGACCATTGCCGCGCAATGGCTGTCGTCGTTTGGTTTCAAGCCTGCAGAGATTGAGGCCGCTAGGCCCGAAGCTTTGGTGTGGGCCTTGGAGCGCGCCTCGCGCAGCGGGCGCGTGGCGTACCAGTTTGCACGCGACTATGCGGGCAAGCACGCCGCCTGAACCCATGAACCCCATGCCTGTGAGCGTGGTCGATGCAGACCAGTTGCGTTCAGCTGACCGCAGCTTGGTGCAAGTGGCGGTGGGTGTGCTGATCCGTGCCGACGGTTCTTTCTTGCTCACCAGTCGCCCCATGGGCAAGGCCTATGCTGGCTTCTGGGAGTTTCCAGGCGGCAAGCTTGAAGCCGACGAGACGATCGAAGAGGCATTGAGACGTGAGTTGCAAGAGGAAATTGGCCTCACTATCCAAGACTGCACGCTGTGGAAAACCGAACGCATCGACTACCCGCATGCCTTGGTGCAGTTGAATTTTTGCAAGGTCACGCAGTGGACGGGTGAGCTGCAAATGTTGGAGTCTCAGACTTTTGCGTGGCAGCAGTTGCCAGTGACGGTGACGCCTGTGTTGCCCGGTGCCGTGCCTGTGTTGCAGTGGTTTGCGCAAGAGCGCAAATTTGAAGGTGAGACGCACACCATTTGAGCCTGTTTAGAAATGCTGCACACCGTCGTCAGCGCCTTTGGACAGGCGCTTTGTCATTGCAAAGGTGTGTTCTCGAAATCGGCGTCGTCTTGCGGCGTTTGGTCAGGCAAGCGGTGTTCTTCGTTGGCCCAAGCGCCTAGGTCAATGTTGCGGCAGCGTTCGCCGCAAAAGGGTCGGTAGACATTGGCCGCTTCGTAGCGACTGGGCCCACCGCACTGTGGGCAAACAACCATGCGAACCTCAGAGTCAGCCATGGCTTAAACGCAAAGAGCCATTTCGAAAGGCACATCGTCGGTGCTGTGCTGCAAACGGCCATCACCGTCTTGGCGCATCATGCGCACCCAGATCATCAAGCGGTTGCCGCTGATTTCTGGGATGAAGCCCAAGGCTGGGTCCATCGCCACACGCATGAGTTGAAACTTACCCTGGGCCAGTGATTGCTGGAACTGACCGCCCATGGCCATCATTTTTTGCGTGGTGCCTGTGTCGCGCATCAGTGACAGCAGCAGGTTGACCGAAGCTTTCATGGGCTGGAATACCTCAAACCAACGCAAGATGTCGGCACGACGCAAGTCTGGGCTTTGTTGTTGCCAAGCATGGTACGCAGGTAAATCAAAACAGCATGTGCCACCCGGAATGGCCACGCGGTTACGCAAGGCGGACAGCCATTCGTTGTCGGTGATATTTTGTCCAATTTTCCCCATCGGGCCGCTGAGCCCGGTGAAACAGCCTTCAATGTTGTCTAGCAACTGTTGCAATGCCGTTTCAGAAACAGAGGGGTTGCCGCGCAGGGAATTGAACTGTTGCTTGTGACGCTCTAAATCCTTCAGCACATCCGACTTCAGGTCGGTACGTCCACCCGCTTCTACCAATTCAAACAAAGTGGTCAACGCAAAGTGGTTGTCCACAGGGTGGTCGCGTGTGGTGAGTTCTTCGAATCGCTGGAACAAATGCTCCAAACGCAGATAAGTGCGTACACGTTCGTTGAAGGGATGTTCGTACAGAATCACGCGAAAGACAGGTCAGTTATGGACATTTGTAGTTCCGTGATCATACCTGTACGCGAATGGGGTTCAGTGGGCCTCAAGCGTTCGAATGGGGAGCTGGCCCACGGCTTCTTGCAAGGCCTCTATGGTGAGGCCCTCGTTATAAATCACCCAATCTGCGGCCCTTAATTTTTTGGCGCGGGAGGATTGTGTGGCGATGATTTTTTGTACAGCTTCAGGGCTCAAACCGCTGCGGGCCACGACGCGCTGAATTTGGGTTTCTACCAGGCAGTCCACCACCCACACGCGATCCACCTGAGCCCGCCAGCGCGTCCCCGCCTCAATGAGCAGTGGCACGTCAAACACCAAGGTGAGGTAGCCAGCGTGAAGGGCGGCTTGGGCTTGTTGTTGGATTTCTTGCGCCACCAGGGGGTGAATGATGGCCTCCAACGCATCTTTGGCCTTCGGTTCGCTGAACACATGGGCACGCATGTGTTCGCGGTTGAGGGCACCTTCTGGGGTGACAAACGCAGCGCCAAAGGTGCGGGCGATGGCCGCCATGGCAGCACCTTGGGGTGCAGTCAAGCCACGGGCGATGGCGTCGGCATCCACCACCGCTGCCCCGCGCGCCTGCAGCATGTGGCTGACGGTGCTTTTGCCGCTGCCAATGCCGCCCGTCAAGCCAATGCGAAGAGGGGGTTGCCTTGTGGTCATGGGGCTGAGTCTATTCAAAAATCACCAGCCCATCCAAAGCGCAATCACGTCGATGCCGATGGCAGCAACCAAGCCACCCGCCACAGCTAAGAACGGCCCAAATGGCACATAGCCGTCGTCGCGTAAACGCTGGGTGAACTTGAGCGCCAATCCCACCATGGCCCCACTCAAACTGGCCAGCAGGACCACGGGTAACAGTGCGAATGGCCCCAGCCAAGCACCGAGGGCCGCGAGCAGTTTGAAGTCACCCGCGCCCATGCCTTGTTTGCCCGTGACCCGTTCAAATGCAGTGGCCACTGCCCAGAGTGCGGTGTAGCCAATGACGGCACCCCAAACGGAGTGCTGCAAAGGCAATGGCAGCCAACCCAAGGCGCTGGCCATGAGCCCGCCCCACACCAAGCCTTGTGTCAGGTCATCGGGCAGCAGGGTGGTTTGCCAATCGATCACAGACAAAGCCAAAAGTGCGGTGGCAAAACCAGCCCAACAAAAACCTGTGGCATTCAAGCCCCAGTGCCAAGCGCAGAGCAGCCAAATCAAGCCCGTGCTGAGTTCGATCACGGGGTATTGCACGCCGATGGCATGGCTGCAAAAACTGCAACGGCCTTTGAGCCAAGCAAAGCTCAGCACTGGAATGTTGTGCCACACCTTGAGTGGCTTTTGGCAGTGCGGGCAGTGTGAGGCGGGCCAGCACAGGTCGAAGCGTTGCGCATCGCCCGTGGCAGCGGGCTCGGCCATGACCATGCGTGGCAAACGGTGGATCAGCACGTTCACAAAACTACCAATCAGCAAACCCAAGCCAAACACCAGGGCCATATCCCATGTCATACCACTTGCCCCAGTTGAAAAATTGGAAGATACAAAGCCATCACCAAGCCGCCAATCAGCAAACCCAGCACCACCATGATGAAAGGTTCTAAGAGTGTAGACAGTCGCGCGACAGTACTGTCCACCTCGCGTTCATAGTGATCGGCTGTCTTTTCCAGCATGTGGTCGAGTGCGCCTGACTCTTCGCCAATGGCGCACATCTGCACGACCATGGGCGGAAACAAGCCTTCGGTGCTGTCGAGTGCGCGCGACAAGGCTTGGCCTTGGATGAGTTGGGCCTGGATGGCTTGCGTCGCCGCTTGAAACAACAAATGGCCCGTCACACCTTGGACGGCTTCTAGGGCTTCGGTCAGCGGCACGCCCGCGGCAAACAGGGTTGCTAATGTGCGTGTCCACCTGGCCGTGCACGCATGGCGTGTGAGCGGGCCTGCGATGGGAAGGCGAAGCAGCAGTCGGTGCAAGGTGCGACGCCAGTGGATGCGCTGCTGCACTTGTCGCTTCAACCACCAAGCCGCTAAAGCGGTCCCCGCCAAAAACCAAAGCCCGTTGCGCTGCAGCCCCTCGCTGAGTGCAATCACAACTTGCGTGAGCCACGGCAACTCGGCCCCAAAAGACGTAAAGATAGTCTGAAAAGCGGGCACGACAAACACCAAGATCGACACCAACACAAGGCCTGCAATGGCCAGCACAGCGCTTGGATAAATGAGCGCCGAGCGGATGGTGGTGCGCAAGGCCTCAGACTTTTCTAGGTGGTGTGCCAAGCGCTCCAACATGGTGTCGAGCATGCCAGCCAGTTCGCCCACGGCGACCAGGTTGCAATACAGGGCATCAAACGCCGTGTGTTGTCGCAAGGCTTGGTTCAAGGCAGCGCCGCCTTCGACTTGGGTACGAAGTTCGCGAATGAGCTTTTTCAAAGCAGCGTTGCCCTCGCCGCGAGACAAGATGTCAAAGGCTTGCAGCAAGGGCACGCCTGCGTGCAGCAGGGTCGCGAGTTGGCGCGTGAATTGGGTGATGTCGCGCGCGGATACGCGGGGTTGGGCGTTGAATGGGAGCCAATTTGGCAGATTGAATTGACGCTGGATCCGCGTGACCCGAATGCGTTGCTGTTTGAGCTGGCCGCTGACGTCTTCAGGGCTGTGCGCGTCAAGCACACCTTGCTGCATGTCACCTTTGCGGTCGACGCCGCGCCAAGCGAAGCGCCGCTTAGCCATGGTGGGTCAGCGCCATGACTTCTTCAACCGACGTGATGCCTTGCAGCACTTTGAGCCAGCCCGCTTGGCGCAGGGTGCGCACCCCGTCCAATGCGGCCTGGCTGGCCAGTGCTTGCGCATCGCTGTCTCTCATGATGAGGGTTTGCATGGCGTCACTGATGGGCATGACTTGGTACAAACCAATGCGCCCTTTGTAGCCCTTGTCGCACGCGTCACAGCCCACCGCCTTGTAGGCAAGTGCTTGCGCACGCATGTGGGGTGGAATGACGGCCTGGTCTTGTGCGCTGAACTGGCTGAAAAAGAAATCACTTTCTGTTGCATCCAACGGGCGTTTGCAGTGTTCGCACAAACGGCGAACCAAGCGCTGTGCAGTGACCAAGCTCACACTCGCCGCCACATTGAACGCTGCGAGGCCCATGTGGCGTAAGCGTGCCAAAGTGCCAGGCGCGTCGTTGGTGTGCAGGGTCGACAAAACCAAGTGGCCGGTTTGCGCGGCCTGAATGGCGATCTCAGCCGTCTCTAAATCGCGAATTTCACCCACCATGATCACGTCTGGGTCTTGGCGCAACAGGGCGCGCAGCGTGGTGGCAAAGGTCAAGCCTGCGCGGTCGTTGATGTTGACTTGGTTCGCGCCGGGCAAGTGAATTTCAGAGGGATCTTCCACCGTCGAAATATTCACCTCGGTGCGATTGAGCAGTTCAAGACAGCTGTAGAGCGACAAAGTTTTCCCAGAGCCCGTGGGCCCCGTCATCAGAATCAAGCCGTGCGGCTGTCCCAAGGCTTGAACCAGCTTGGCGCGGTCGTCGGGTTCGTAGCCAAGCGCCGCCAAGCCGGGGCGCTCACGGCTGAAATTCAAAATACGCACCACAATTTTTTCGCCGTGCACCGTTGGCAATGAGCTGACGCGTAAATCAATCAGATGGTCAAGGTAGGGGTATTGAATACGACCGTCTTGCGGCACACGTTTTTCGGCAATGTCCATGCGAGCCAACACTTTCAGCCGCGACACGATGGCGTCGCGCAGTGTCAGTGAAGGTGTGGCCGCGACACGCAGCAAGCCATCGATGCGAAACCGTGTGCGAAAAAAATCCTCCCCGCTTTCAAAGTGCACATCCGAGGCGCCTTGTTCCAAGGCTTGGTGCAGCAAGTCGCTGAGTGTTTTGACGGCTGAATCAGGGGTCGTCGCCATGCAGATTCCTTTGAAGATTGATGGCCGATTCTTGGACGCTCAGCGCTGATTGGGGGAGGGTGGGTGTCACAAAAGAAAGTGTCATCCACACGCCCTTTGGCGTATTTCACAAAGTGATAAATTTAATTAAATTTCAAAAATCAGCACGGTTGATATTCAAATTACCAATAAGAATAAAAACGTGAACAAGATCGAACTTATTGAACACATGGCAGCTTGATCTGACATTTCCAAAGCAGCCGCCATTCGCGCACTCACTTCCATGATGGAGGCGGTCAAAAAAAACCCTCAAAAAAGGCGACAGCGTTAGCTTGGTCGGCTTTGGCACTTTCAGCGTCAGCAAGCGTGCAGCACGCTTGGGCCGTAACCCGCGCACAGGCGCTGCTTTAAAAATCAAAGCAGCCAAGGTGCCACGCTTCAAGGCGGGTAAAGGCCTGAAAGATGCTTTGAATAAATATTCAATTCAAATCAAATATATAAAAGCACGCATTGCGGGCTTTTATTTTTCCAAAGTGTGTTTATAATATAAACGCTTTAAATTATTAACTAGGAATATCTGACATGGCACGTACTTCCGTCGAAAACCAACTTGCTTCTATTCGTAAACAGCGCGAGCTTTTAGACAAAAAAGAGCAGGCTTTGAAATCAAAGTCACATGAAAAAGTATTGGCTCAAATCGTCAACATGGCCAAAGAGGCCGGCTTGACAGCGGCTGACATCACCAAAGCCCTGAGCTCAGGCAAGGCTGCCAAAGCAGTTAAAGCCCCAAAAACTGCGAAAAAAGGTGCATTGGCAGGCAAGAAAGTTGCTCCTAAATATTGCAACCCAGCCAACCCAGAGCAAACATGGACTGGCCGTGGTGTTTCTCCAACTTGGGTGCAAGCGCTGAAGGCTGCTGGCACACTTGACTCGGCATTGATTGCACCCGCTGCGGTTGCTGCTTAAATTTATCAATTGCTAAGGTTCAAACATGCAGGCATTTAAATACTTGCTTTGTGCCTTGGCTTTGATCGGTTTTGCCGCAATAGCAAAACCGATCGGCAGCTATCCCACAATTCATTTGAGTGAGTTACCAGACCCACTGCGCTCCGTTTGGAAAGAACTCAAGCCGGAAATGAATCAAAACAGCCATTGCGCTGCTGCTTTTGACAGCCATTCTGACGGTGAAAAGATGGCATTTCGATGCTCGATCCATATCAAAATGTCAGCTGAGGGGGAGCGTCGAGCCATGCGTTATTGCGAAGAAAGACGCGCCGAAAAGAAAATTCGGATGCCCTGCAAATTGGTCGAGGAATAATGACTGGGCGCGCAATATTCAGCGCGTCAGGTTCAGTTTATGCATGATTTGTTGCGTGGCCTGAATAATGGGCGCAGCAGCTTGTGCTAATTTGGCAGCATCCATCGATTGGTGAGCCCACTGGTCGGCGCGATCCAGGATGAAATAGAAATCGCGCATGTCACCGATTTCAAATGCCTCGTCTTTGGCTTTCATGATCTCAAGCAGCGTGACATAGCCTAAAAAATACAAAGCAAACATCAAAGAAATAGCTGCATTTTGCGAAAGTTCATGCCCATCGACGATTTCGGCAAACATTTCACGGATGGTGTCGATCGTGACAATTTCATTGGGATCGAATTTAAATTCTGCTTGGAAGCAGTCGCAAGCCATGTCCCACTGCTGAATGCTGTCGGTGTAGGGTTTGTCTAGATCGTGCATTCGAGGGGGTTTCAAAGGTTAATTGCGGCGGTCCTGCAATTGCGCAGCGAGCGCGTGCATGGCATCACGATAAGGGCTGGCGGGCAAGACGCTCAGTGCGGCAATGGCTCGCTCGGCTTCAGCATTGGCAGCAGCGCGTGTGGCTTGCAGTGCACCCGTGCTGCGCACAATGTCGACGATCTCATCCAAGGCCAGCATTTCACCGTTTTCAATGGCGCTTTGAATGGTTTGTCGTTGCGCGGGCGTGCCGCGCTGCATGGCGATGATGAGTGGCAAGGTGTTTTTGCCTTCGCGCAAATCGTCACCTAAGTTTTTGCCGAGCTCTTTGGCGTCGCCGTCATAGTCCAGCACATCGTCAATCACTTGGAAGGCTGTGCCGAGCGCTTGGCCGTAGTCCGCGCAGGCGGCTTCGACTTCGGGTGTGCTTTTGGCCAAGATGGCGGCTAAGCGGGTGCTGGCCTCAAACAGCTTGGCGGTTTTGGAGCGAATCACGCGCAGATAGTCAGCTTCGTCCAGCGAGGCGTCGTGCATGTTCATCAGCTGCAGCACTTCGCCCTCGGCAATCACGTTGGTGGCTTCGGCCAGCACTTCCATGACGCGCATCTCGCCTGAATCCACCATCATTTGGAAGGCGCGGGAATACAAAAAGTCACCCACTAACACACTGGCAGGGTTGCCAAACGATTCATTCGCGGTTGGACGGCCACGGCGCAAGGTGGATTCGTCCACCACATCGTCATGCAACAAAGTGGCTGTGTGGATGAACTCAACCACCGCAGCCAAGTTGTGCCGTTGCGAATCGGTATAGCCCAAAGCGCCGGCCATGAGCAACAGCAGGGCAGGGCGAATGCGCTTGCCGCCCGCTGAAATGATGTACTGCGACACAGTGCCCACCAACGGCACGCCCGAGTCCAAGCGTTGCGCGATCAAGCGGTCAACTTCTGCCATATCGGCAGCAATCAGGGCGAGTGGGTTTGAGGGGGTGGTGAGCAAAGCGTGGGTGGAAAAAGAGGAGTTAAAGCGTTGAAGCAGCTGAGATTATAAGGATTGGCGCCCCGCCGCAATCGCTGCTATAATTTCGGGCTCTGCGGAAATCCGTCCGTAGATATCCAAATAGATTCTTATCTAGAGGTCTCACATGTACGCGGTCATAAAAACCGGTGGCAAACAGTATCGTGTTGCTGCTGGCGAAAAAATTAAAGTAGAACAGATTGCTGCGGACGTAGGCCAAGAGATTGTGTTCGATCAGGTATTGGCAGTCGGTAACGGCGCTGAGCTCAAGGTCGGCACACCCTTGGTGTCCGGTGCAACTGTCACAGTGACAGTTTTGTCTCACGGTAAGCACGACAAAGTGCGCATTTTCAAAATGCGTCGTCGCAAGCACTACCAAAAACGCCAAGGGCATCGTCAGCAGTTCACTGAATTGCAGATTGCTTCCATCAGCGGCTAAGGAGCATTAGACATGGCACAGAAAAAAGGCGGCGGCTCTACGCGAAACGGGCGTGATTCCAACCCCAAAATGCTCGGTGTGAAGGCCTTCGGCGGTGAGTTGATCTCCGCTGGCGCCATCATCGTGCGTCAACGTGGCACCAAGTTCCATCCCGGCGCCAACGTCGGCGTGGGCAAAGACCACACTTTGTTTGCCTTGGTTGACGGCCACGTGTCGTTCGGCATCAAGGGTGCTTTGAACAAGCACATGGTCAACATCACACCGGTTTGATTTTTTCAAATTGATGTATGACAAAGCCCCGACTTGTCGGGGCTTTACTACTTTAAGACACCCATGAAATTCGTAGACGAAGCCTATATCGACATCGCCGCTGGCGATGGGGGGAACGGCTGCGTCTCGTTCCGTCATGAAAAATACAAAGAGTTCGGCGGTCCCAACGGTGGCGATGGCGGGCGCGGCGGCCATGTCTTTGCCGTGGCTGACCCCAACCTCAACACCTTGGTCGACTTTCGCTACGCACGCCGCCATGAGGCCAAACGCGGCCAACACGGCATGGGCTCAGACATGTTCGGCCATGCAGGCGAAGACATCACCTTGAAAATGCCCGTGGGCACCATCATCACGGACGTCGAAACCGGCGATGTGTTGTTTGAGTTGCTGGTGCCGGGTGAGGTCATCACCATCGCCAAAGGCGGTGACGGCGGCTTTGGCAACATGCGCTTCAAGAGCGCGATCAACCGCGCACCTCGTCAAAAAACACCAGGCTGGCCGGGTGAAAAACGTGAACTCAAGCTCGAGTTAAAAGTCTTGGCTGACGTCGGGTTGCTAGGCATGCCCAATGCTGGCAAGTCCACTTTGATTTCTGCCATTTCGAATGCGCGCCCCAAGATCGCCGACTACCCCTTCACCACCCTGCACCCCAACTTAGGCGTGGTGCGTGTGGCCGCAGAGCAAAGCTTTGTGGTGGCCGACGTGCCTGGCTTGATCGAAGGTGCGTCTGAAGGGGCTGGCCTGGGCCATCAATTCTTGCGTCACTTGCAGCGCACGCGTTTGTTGCTGCATCTTGTGGACATTGCACCGTTTGACGAAGGCGTGGATCCTGTGGCGCAAGCCAAGGCCATCGTCAACGAACTGAAAAAATACGACAAAGACTTGTACGACAAGCCGCGTTGGATTGTGCTCAACAAGCTCGATATGGTGGCCGCCGCTGACCGCGAAGCCTTGGTGGCTGACTTTGTCAAACGCCTGAAATACAAAGGACCGGTGTTCCAAATCTCGGCGCTCACGCGCGAGGGTTGCGAACATTTGATCAAAGACATTTACAAACACATCAAAGCGCAACAGGTGGCTGAGCAGCCGCCCGAATATGTTGACCCGCGTTTTGTTGAGCCCACACCCGAATAAGCAGCCATGACGCTTTCCACTTCCACCGTGTTGCGCGATGCTCGCCGCATCGTGGTCAAGGTCGGCTCTAGCTTAGTCACCAATGAAGGCCGTGGCTTAGACGAACAAGCCATTGGTGAGTGGTGCCGCCAGCTCAGTGCCTTGGTGCGCGATGGCCGCGAAGTCATCATGGTGTCCAGCGGTGCGATTGCCGAAGGCATGAAGCGTTTGGGCTGGAGCACCCGCCCGCAAGAGCTGCACGAGCTGCAAGCCGCCGCTGCGGTGGGACAAATGGGCTTGGCCCAGATCTACGAATCAAAGTTGCGCGAAAACGGTTTGGGCTCTGCCCAAGTGTTGCTCACGCACGCTGACCTGGCTGACCGCGAGCGCTACCTCAATGCCCGCTCGACCTTGTTGACGCTGCTCACGCACGGTGTGTTGCCCGTGATCAACGAGAACGACACGGTGGTGAACGACGAAATCAAGTTTGGTGACAACGACACCTTGGGTGCTTTGGTGGCCAACTTGGTCGAAGCAGATGCCCTAATCATCTTGACCGACCAAAAAGGCTTGTACACGGCTGACCCGCGTCGCGACCCGACGGCCACCTTTGTCCACGAGGCCCGTGCTGGCGATGCCGCCCTAGAAGACATGGCCGGTGGCGCAGGCTCGAGCATTGGCAAGGGCGGCATGATCACCAAAATCTTGGCCGCCAAACGTGCAGCAGGTTCTGGCGCATCAACCGTCATTGCTTGGGGCCGCGAGCCCGATGTGCTGGTGCGCTTGACCCAAGGCGAGGCCATTGGCACCTTGTTGGTGGCACAGACTCAAAAGCAACAAGCGCGCAAACAATGGATGGCTGACCACCTGCAGCTGCGCGGCTCCGTCACCATCGACGATGGTGCGGTCAACAAGCTCAAGGGCGATGGCTCCAGTCTTTTGCCCATTGGCATGACCCATGTAGACGGCGATTTTTCACGTGGCGAAGTGATCGCCATATTGGATGACCAAGGCCAAGAGGTGGCGCGTGGTTTGGCCAACTATGCCGCCGCAGAAGCGCGTTTGCTGTGCCGCAAACCTTCAGGACAAATGACCGAGTTGCTTGGCTACGCGGCCGAGCCAGAAATGGTGCACCGCGACAACATGGTGCTTTCCAAATGACAAACGCCCACCATTTAGGTGGGCGTTTGCATGTGTGCATTGGCTTTAGCGCAACCCAGCTTGTGGGTCTGGGTCAAACGTGGCACCGGGTGGCAACTCCATGTGCATCACAGCGCCAAATTGCTTGGGCATAGCGCCACTGTCTTGTGCAGCTTGGTGTGAGCCGCCCCGCAAAAAGCGGCCACGCGTCTCTTGCCGCGGTAAGAAGCGAGACAGCTCGGTCAGCGCCATTTCGTACACCCCGCGTTTGAACTCGACCACCGCGTCCAGTGGCACCCAGTAGTCGTTCCAACGCCAAGCGTCGAACTCTGGATGGTCAGTGGCACGCAGATTCAAATGATGGTCGGGCGCAGCCATTTGCAGCAAAAACCAAATTTGCTTTTGGCCTTTGTAAAAACCGCGCGCGTCGCGGCGGATGAACCGGTCTGGCACCTCATAGCGCAACCAATCACGGGTACGGGCAACAATGCGCACATGCTCTTGCTTGAGCCCCACTTCTTCGTGCAATTCACGAATCATGGCCTGCTCTGGCGTTTCGCCACGGTCAATGCCGCCTTGCGGAAACTGCCAGCTGTGGGTGCGTATGCGTTTGCCCCAAAAAACCTGATTTTTCTGGTTGAGCAAGATGATGCCGACGTTGGGTCTGAACCCTTCTCGGTCAAGCATAATCAAACCTCAAATTTTTTAAACTGAGCTGATTATGCACAGAGCTGCAGCCCTTCTCTCAGAATTTGCCCTAATTTCCCCACTAAATTGACAATTCGATTGCACGCATGAAAGCCTCCCAGTTTCTCATTTCCACCCTCAAAGAAGCCCCAGCCGACGCCGAGGTGGTGAGCCACCAATTGATGATGCGGGCGGGCCTGATCAAAAAACTGGGCGCTGGCATTTACAACTACATGCCCATGGGTTTGCGCGTGATCCGCAAGGTCGAGGCCATCGTGCGCGAAGAAATGAACAAAGCGGGCGCGATTGAGCTGACCATGCCCGTGGTGCAACCCGCTGAACTGTGGCAAGAAACCGGCCGCTTCGACAAGATGGGCCCCGAGCTGCTGCGCATCAAAGACCGTCACGGCCGCGACTTTGTGGTGCAACCCACCAGCGAAGAGGTGGTGACTGACATCGCCCGCCAAGAAATTCGCAGTTACAAGCAGCTGCCTAAAAATTTCTACCAAATCCAAACCAAATTCCGTGACGAGCGTCGCCCGCGTTTTGGTTTGATGCGCGGCCGTGAATTCATCATGAAAGACGCCTACAGCTTTGACCGCGACATGGCGAGCGCCAAAGCCAGCTACCAAGTCATGGCGGGTGCGTACCGCAAGATTTTTGACCGTTTCGGTTTGACTTACCGCGCCGTTGCTGCTGACAGTGGCGCCATCGGTGGCGATTTGAGCGAAGAGTTCCAAGTGATTGCCGCCACGGGCGAAGACGCCATCGTCTATTGCCCCACCAGCAACTACGCCGCCAACATGGAAAAGGCCGAGGCCTTGGCACCTGCGCAGACCCGCGGCGCAGCCACGCAGACCCTGGCCAAAACCGCCACACCTGGCAAGAGCACCTGCGAAGACGTGGCTGCATTGCTGAATGTGCCCTTGAACAGCACCGTCAAGTCGCTGGTGTTGGCCACCGACACCCTCAACGACAAAGGCGAAGTCGTCAAGTCCACAGTCTGGCTCTTGCTCTTGCGCGGTGACCACGACATGAACGAAGTCAAAGTGAGCAAGCTGCCCGGCTTTGAAGGCGGCTTCCGTTTTGCCACCACCGCTGAAATTGAAGACCACTTCGGTTGCAAGCCCGGCTACCTCGGCCCAGTCCACGTGAAGCAGCCTTTGAAGATCATCGCCGACCGCGATGTGGCTGTGATGGCTGATTGGATTTGCGGCGCTAACGAAGCCGACTTCCACATGACCGGTGTCAACTTTGGCCGCGATGTGGCCGAACCTGATTTGGTGGCCGACATCCGCAATGTGGTGGCGGGGGACAGGTCACCCGACGGCGCGGGTGAACTGGCCATTGAGCGCGGCATTGAAGTGGGTCATGTGTTCTACCTCGGCACCAAGTACAGCCAAGC
>JAIXRH010000040.1 GCA_027485285.1 Comamonadaceae bacterium
TCGTGACCATCGTGGTGGACATGGTCATCACCACCTCGCTGTGCATTGCCTTGTCGCGCTTGGACGGCGCAGACCAACACGGCGCCAGTCGCGCCGCCAAGAGCGCCCTCAAGGGCGTGCTGACCAACCCCATGCCGTGGGCCATTAGCTTGGGCGCTTTGTCGTCGGCGATGGACTACGCGTTGGTGGGGCCGTTTGCCAAAACCGTGGGTCTGTTGGCCGATGCGGCGTCGCCGGTGGCGCTGTTCACCATTGGGGCTGTGCTGGCGCGTTCACAAATTCGGGTGAAAGAGAGCAACCATCCGCCCATTTTGTGGCGCGATTTTTTACCAGTGGCTGTTTTCAAATTGGTGTTGCACCCCGTGTTGGTGTTGCTGGTGTTGGCCAGCGCGGTGCAAATGGGGTTCTACATTGAGCGTTTCACCATGGTGGTTGTGGTGCTGGTGGCGGCGCTGCCCAGCGCCAGCAATGTGGCTTTGTTGTCCGAGCGCTTTGGGGCAGACACGGGGCGCATTGCGATGATTATTTTGGTCACCACAGCGGCGGCGTTTTTTACCTTTTCAGGGGCTGTGGCCTTGCTGCACGGGTGAACCCCTCAACTTGCAGCTGATGATTTAAATCGCCAGCGGGTCTACGTCGACGGCCCAACGCATCACCTGCCGATGCACATGGCGCATCGCATGCAAATCGGCCTGCCAATGGGCCAAGAACTGCTGCAGCGCTTTGCGCGAGGTGCATTCAATCAACATTTGCGCCCGTTCGATGTTGGCCACGCGTTGGATCGTCATGGGGACTGCCGGATACACATCGACCAACAGCGCATCGGCCAGTGCCGCGCCTGCATCGCGCGCGGCATTTAAAAAGCCTTGTGCCGCTTCTTGGCTGCGTGCTTCTGCGCGCACCAAGGCTTGAAAGCTGAAGGGCGGCAAGGTGGCTTGCTCGCGTTCTTTGAGCTGCTGTTCGGCGAAGGCAGGGTAGTCGTGTTGCTTGAGCGCTTCAAACAGCGGGTGCAGCGGGTGGTGGCTTTGCACCCACATCTCACACGGGCTGACCAAGTGCATGTCGGCGTCGCGGCCCGCACGTCCTGCGGCTTGCATGAGCAGGCTGAACAAACGTTCGGGCGCACGGAAGTCACTCGAGAACAACGCCCCGTCGGTGTTGAGCGCGGCCACCAAGGTGACGCGCCTGAAGTCGTGGCCCTTGGCAATCATTTGCGTGCCCACCAGCACATCCACCGCGCCGGCATGCACCTCGGCCAGCTGGCGTTGGAGTTCGCCTTTGAGGCGTGTGCTGTCGGCGTCGATGCGGGCGATGCGAATGGGCTCGCCGTCGGGCCGGCGTGCATCCGCCAGCAGCTCAGCCAAATGTTCTTCCAGTTGTTCGGTGCCGCGACCCAAGGGGCTGATGTCTAAATTGCCGCAGCTGGGGCACGCACGCGGCACGGGCTGCGTGAAGCCGCAGTGGTGACAGCGCAGCGTGCGGTCGAGTTTGTGGAAGACGCGGTAAGCGCTGCAATGGGGGCATTCGCTTTTCCAGCCGCAGTCGTTGCAAGTGAGCACGGGCGCGTAGCCACGGCGGTTGAGCAGCACCAAGATTTGTTCGCCGCGCGTCACGCGCTCGCGCATGGCGTCGAGCAGGTGGTTGGAAAACACGGTTTGATAGGGCTGGCGGTTCATGTCCACGCGGCGCACCAAAGGCAATGCGCCCTGGCCCACGCGTGAGGGCATGGCCAAGCGCATGTAGCGGCCCGCGACATCGGACGCCGTGGCGGGGCGGCTGTGATGCCAGCTCTCCAGCGAGGGCGTGGCAGAACCCAAAATGACTTTGGCACCTTCGAGCTGCCCCCGATAAACGGCCAAGTCACGCGCCGAGTAGCGTGCGCCCTCTTGTTGCTTGTAGCTTGGGTCGTGTTCTTCATCGACGACGATGAGTTGCAAATGCGGCATGGAGGCAAACACGGCCATGCGCGTGCCCAGCACAATCCGCGCTTCGCCGCTGTGCGCGGCCAGCCAGTTTTTCAGGCGTTGTGCTGGCGTGAGGCTGCTGTGCATGGCCACCAAACAGCCAGCACCCCACTGCGGCGCGAAGCGGGCGCGAAAGCGTTCTTCAAGCTGGGGCGTGAGGTTGATCTCTGGGACCATCACCAAGATTTGCGCTTGCGGATCGCGTTCTAACTCAGCTTGCGCCGCACGCAAATACACCTCGGTTTTGCCACTGCCCGTGTTGCCAAACAACAAGAACGGGCCTTTGTGTGCGGCGATGTCGGCCAGCACCTGGGCTTGTTCGTCGGTGGGCGTGGGGATGGGTGGCGTGGCGCCTTGATAGGCCGCCGCAACTTTGGGTTTGCGCTTTAAACGGCGTGCCCATTGCTCGGTGCTGAGGTCTCGAAGTTGGCTGGGCAGCGCGGCCAACGCCACTTCGCCCGCGCTGCGCTGGTAGTAGTGGGCGGCAAACTGCACCAGCTGACGCCAATGCGCGCTGAGCGGCGTGAGTCCCTCAAGCACGCTGGCGACCGCTCGCAGTTGCATGGGGGCCGCATCGTCACTTGGGGCATGCAGCTCGGCTTCATCCCAGACCACGCCGAGCAACTCTCGGCGACCCAGTGGCACACGCACCAGGGTGCCTGGCGCATGCGCGGTGTCGCTTTCGTAGGTGAGTGCGCCACCGATGCCGCTGTGCGCGGGGGTGTGAACCATCACTGAAATTGGGTGCGACATGTCAAGCGGTGAGTTGGGGAGGTTTGCTCAGGTGTTTTGGCAGAGAAGGCCTTAAGTCGTTGATTTCAAAAGGGTTCGTCGAAAGCTCAGTATTTTTGTGGATAACTTTGTTGATATCTGCGGTTGAGTGGCGCTCGAGGCGCATGAATCAAGGCTTGCGACAGATTGCCTCAAAAAAATGCAATTCAAGAACCCTATATGAATCAATGACTTACTGAAATATCAAATGATTTGATGAAGAAAAAAAGAAAATTTGAAGTCTCTGGCGTTAACCCTCTTTTTTGTGCATAAGTATCAAGTTGAAGTAAAACTTTTGGTGACTTGACACACTATTTTTGAGTTTCTTCAAGGTTTTCTCAACGCACGCGAGTGGGTGTGCACCGCTTCCACCAACACGCCCACGCTCTCCGGTGGCGTGAATTGGCTGATGCCATGGCCCAAGTTGAAAATATGGGTGGGGCCTGGGGTGGTGGTGTCGGTGTGGGGTTTGCCAAAGGCGTCCAGCACGCGTTGGGCCTCAGCCACGATCGCGTCAGCCGGCGCAAAAAGCGAGTTGGGGTCCAAATTGCCTTGCAGGGCTTTGCCAGGGCCGCCCACTTGGCCGCCCACTTGCGCACGCGCTCGGGCCAAGTTAACCGTCCAATCCACGCCCAACACGTCGCAGTCAAGGTCGGCCATCTCAGGTAGCCAGAGGCCGCCGCCTTTGGTGAACACCAAACGGGGAATGACCGCGCCATCCTGCGAGCGCTTGAGCTGTGCCAAGACGCGCTTGGTGTAAGCCAGGCTGAACTGCTGGAACATGCCGTCGGCCAGCACGCCGCCCCAGCTGTCAAAAATCATCACGGCTTGTGCGCCAGCGTCGATTTGGGTGTTGAGGTACAGGGCCACCGCATCGGCGTTGATTTCTAAGATGCGGTGCATCAAGTCGGGGCGGCTGTACATCAGCGTTTTGACGTGGCGGTAGTCGTCTGAGCCCGCGCCTTCGACCATGTAGCAAGCCAAGGTCCAAGGGCTGCCCGAAAAGCCAATCAAAGGCACGCGGCCATGGAGTGCTTTGCGAATGGAGGTGACCGCGTCGAACACATAGCGCAGCTTGGCCATGTCGGGGACGGCCAATTCGGCCACGGCGGCCTCATTGCGCACGTTCTTGGCGAACTTGGGGCCCTCGCCTTGGGCGAAAGACAAGCCCAAGCCCATGGCGTCGGGCACGGTCAAGATGTCGCTGAACAAGATCGCGGCATCGAGCGGGTAGCGCTCGAGCGGCTGCAAAGTGACTTCGGTGGCGAAGTCGGTGTTGGTGGCCAAGCCCATGAAGCTGCCTGCCTTGGCGCGCGTGGCGCAGTACTCTGGCAAATAGCGCCCCGCTTGGCGCATGAGCCAAACGGGGGTGTGGTCTGTGGCTTGACGCAGGCAAGCGCGCAAAAAGCTGTCGTTTTGGAGTGGTGCAAACATGCCCACATTGTCGCCGAGGAGTGGCTCAGCCAAGTTGGCGGTGTTCAACCATCAAGCAAAGGTTTTGCACCACGACCAAGCCAGCGTCTTTGGCTTGTTTGGCAGCAGCGTCATTCACCACGCCCAGCTGCAACCAAAGCGATTGGGCCCCAATGGCAATGGCCTCTGCGGCGATGGGCGGAATGTCTTCGGAGTTGCGAAAACAGTTGACCATGTCGATGCGTTCGTGCTGTGCCGCTTCGGAGAGTGAGGCGTAGGCTTTTTCGCCCAACACCTCGTGCGCATTGGGGTTGATGGGCACGATGCGAAAGCCGTGGTCTTGCATGTACTTGGCCACCCGAAAACTGTCGCGGTGCGGTTTGGGCGAGAGGCCCACCACGGCGATGGTTGTGCAGTTGGTCAGGCTTTGGCGAATGGCGGCTTGGGTCATGGTTTGGCAGCGGGCAAGGTGGCCAGCGCTTCTTTCATCTTGCGCACACTGAGTAACTCTGACAACACCAAGGGCGCTTTGCCCGGCGCATGCAGCACATACACAGGCACGCCGCTGCGGCCCAAAGCGGTGAGCGCAGCAGTGATGGCAGGGTCGCGGCGCGTCCAGTCGGCGCGCAGGAGCGTGACTTGGTGAGCGGCAAAGTCTGCCAGCACTTCGCTGTTGGACAGTGTGGATTTTTTGTTGATCTGGCAGGTCACGCACCAGGCGGCCGTGAAGTCGACAAACACGGGGCGTCCTTGGGAAAGGCTGTGTGCCACGGCGGCCTCGGACCAAACTTGCCACGACCTGCTTGCAGGGCTGGCGCTTTCAGGACCGCTGTTGGCGGAGCTGCCATGGGGGGCTGTGCTGATGTGGGTTGCAGTGTTCGGTGGCGCATTCAAGTCCTCGGCAAAGTCCAACGCGCCCCACACCCATGCGGCTGCAATGAACCCAGCCAAAGCGCGTGCAGCCGTGGTGTGTTGTTGGAGTGCCCAAACGAAGGCGGCGAGCAACAGCAAGCCGCCCAGCGCAAACATGGCTGCATTCAAGCTGGTTTGCTGGCCCAGCACCCACAGCAGCCACACCACAGTGGCGAGCATCGGAAAGGCCAAGAGCTGGCGCAGTGTGACCATCCAAGGGCCGGGATGGGGCAACAGGCGTGCCACGGCGGGCACAAAGCTGGCAAGCAAATAGGGCGCGGCAAGGCCAAGGCCCATGGCCACAAAAATGGTCAGCGCTTGCCAAGTGGGCAAGGTGAATGCGAGCCCCAAAGACGCGCCCATGAAGGGCGCGGTGCAAGGCGATGCCACGGCCACGGCGAGCACGCCAGACAAGGCGGCATCGACGACAGGATGTTTGTACTGAAAGCTGGCCAGGCGCGAGGGCAAGATGTGCCCGAACTCAAACAAGCCAAACAAGTTGAGCGCAATCAGCGTGAAGAACGCCGCCATCACGCTGACCACCACGGGCGATTGCAGCTGAAAGCCCCAGCCCAGTTGCTCGCCAGCTGCGCGCAGGGCCAACACCCCAGCGCCCAAGGCCAAGAAGCTCAACACCACACCTGCGGTGTAGGCCATGCCCGCCACGCGGTGCGCACGGTGGGCGCGGCTGTGTTGGGCAAAGCCCAGCAGTTTGATGGCCAACACGGGCAACACGCAAGGCATGAGGTTGAGGATCAGGCCGCCCACAAAAGCACCCAGCAGCGCCAACACAAAGCCAATGAGCCCGTCCACGCGCCACAGGTTTGCAAAGCCCTGAGACAGCTCGACGTTGGGAGCTAATGCCATCGCGGGCGTTTCGCTCGCGGGCAATTCAGACACGGCAGGCCAAGCTTGCGTGACGGGCGCAGACACCGCAAAGCCTTGGCGCTCAGCCCCTTTGCCCGAGGTGAGTAAAAAGCCAACTTGCTTGGGGTCCGTCAGGCGCAAATGGCTGAGTGGCAGCTGCACCGTCCACACATCACCTTGCCAAGATTGGCTGGCGCGTGGGTGTTGCTCTGTGGCGGACGCCACCAATTCGGCGGTGTCTGGAAACACCTGCAAGGGGTTGCCATGCAGCGATGTGGGCAAGCCGCTGACTTGCAGCACCATGTGTTGTGCTTCAAAGCGGGTGGTGGCTTTGACGCTGGGCCACGGTTTGGGCTGCTCAGCCAGCAGGGCTTCAAACGCTGCCGTGTGGGGCGCAAAGCTGCTGTTGGTGGGAATGCGCAAGGCAAAGTCGCCCTCTTGCGGAATGCATTCAAGGCGACACACCAGCCAGTTGGCATGCACCTGTATGTCCAGGGTTTGCGAGGCGTTGGCCTTGAACGTCTTGGACACGCTGAGCGGCACGGCCAACAACACGGTTTTCTCGAAGCCGTAGTTGGTGAGGTTGCCCGCTTTGAGCTTGTGTGGCAGGGGGAACAGCACATCGCCCGCGGTGATGCCGGCGGGCAAGTTGATGTCGAGTTGTGTGGGCAGCCCAGAGTCGCCCGGGTTGCGCCAATAGGTGTGCCATTCAGGCTGGTGCGTGAGCTGCAAGCCCACCCACAGCGGCTGGCCTGCTTGCACACCTTGTGGCGCATGGGCCACCAACTCGGCACGTAACTGCGGCGTGCTGACCACGGCCGAGGGCACGCCTTGCGCCCATGCAGAGCCGAGCAAACAGCCGAGCCACCAAAGACGGGAGATAAGTTTGAGCATGCACCAGATGTTACCCAGCTGTGCAAGCCATGCGCCTCAGGGGCCATGGCGGGAAAGTAAGATGGCGACCATGACTGCGCATACCCGCCTCCACACGCCGCAAGCCTTGGCCTCGCACCGCTGGGCCGAGCTCAACACCCGCGAATTCGCGGCCCTCGACCCTGCGCGGACCGTGGCCGTGTTGCCTTTGGGTGCGACCGAGCAACACGGGCCACACTTGCCGCTGTCGGTGGACACGGTGTTGGTGGACGGCGTGGTGGATGCCGCCTTGACGCACTTGGCCGCGACCGACCCCGTGTTGGTGTTGCCCACGCAAACGCTGGGCCTGAGCACCGAACACACGGCGTTTGCGGGGACCTTGCATTTGTCGCCGCAAACCTTGATTCAGCTCTGGTGCGACATTGGCGCTTCGGTGGCGCGAGCTGGGGTGAAGAAGCTGTTGATGTTCAACGCCCACGGCGGCAATGTGGGGCTGATGGATGTGGTGGCGCGTGAGCTGCGTGCCCAACATGGCCTGATTGTTTACAGCAGCAGTTGGTACAACTTGCCCATCGAAGCGGCTGTGATGGGCCAGTTTTCAGCGGACGAGCACCGCTTTGGCATCCACGCAGGCGACATTGAAACGTCGATGATGCTGGCGCTTTCACCCCACCGTGTGAACATGGCTGAGGCGCAAAACTTTGCCTCGACCTCGCAAGAACGCGCCAAGCATTACGCCGTGTTGGGTAATGGCAAAAGCGCCAAACTTGGCTGGCATATGCAAGACTACAACCCGCAAGGCGCAGCGGGTAACGCGGCTGCCGCTTCCGCCGCCAAAGGCGAGGCGCTGGTGAAGAGCGCGGGTGAGCAGCTGGCGCTCCTGTTGAAAGAGCTGGTCGCTCTCCCACTCAGCACCGTGCGCGTGTGACGCCTGTTTGGCCAGGCTTTCGCAAGCTTTAGGCGAACGTGATCCAGTCTTTGTGGCTGGGTGTTTCTAAGTGCGGCACGCTGTTGAATGACACCAAGCTGTGGCGTTTGGGGGTGAAGCTGAATTCAGTCACCGCGCTGTTGCGCATGCGCATGTTCAGCTCAATGCTGGTTTCTGGGCTGGTGCGAAGCACCTGTGCCACTGCCGTGGCAATCGGGCCGCCGCTGGAGACGATGAGCACATGGCCTTGGTGGTGTTGGCGCACATGGTCTAGGGCCGAGGCCACGCCTTGCACAAATGCTGTGTAACTCGGCATGCCTTGCGGGCTCACCACACCCGCCATCCATTGCGCAAGGCCATCGCGCAACAAGCGGAAGTGTTGTTTGTAGCCCTCGGGCGTGGTGGGCTTGGCCAGTTGTCCCGGCTGAATGGCGCGGATGATGGCCTCTGCGTCGTATTCATTGAGGCCCGGCCATGGCCATGCGGCGTGCTGTGTGTTCATGCCGTGTTGAATGGCAGCCAAGGTTTGCGCATGGCGTTTCATCGTGCCTGTGATGACGGCATCAAACCTGAGGCCTTGCGCTTGCCAGTGTTCGCCGAGGCGAAGGCTTTGCTGCTGCCCCAAAGGGCTGAGTTGGTCGTAATCGGCGGCCCCTAAAGAGGCTTGTCCGTGTCGCACTAAATAAAGTTGTCCCATGGCGCTGCGTCTGTTGTTTGCGCACATTCTGAAGATGAATGCCTCAGCACGCAGTCGCAGCAGAGACCCAGAGTCGCCTGGGCGTTGTGGCAGAGCCAACCGTTCGCTGCTGTTTAGGCCGGCGTGGAGAGTTGCTCCCAACGCTCCAGGGCCGCCATCAGCGCTTCCTCAATCTCGGCGTCGCGCTTGTGAATTTGCGCCACCTTCGCGGGGTCGCTGGCGTAGAGGCTGTTGTCGCTGAGCGCCGCTTGGGTTTGCTTTTGCTCCGCCTCTAGCGAGGCAATCAGCGCTGGCAGTGCCTCTATTTCGCGCTGCTCTTTGTAGCTGAGCTTGCGGGTTTTGGCCGCAGGCGAAGCCGCTGTTGCCGTGGCTAGCTTGGGTGTTTCTGCGGCCGCTTTGGCTGCCACCGATGTGGCTGGCTTGGCTTGCGGCAACAGGCTGCGTGCGCGTTCAGACTGGATCAGCCAATCTTGCACGCCGCCTTCGTACTCGCGCCAAAAGCCTGGGTTGTCATCGGTGGCCTCAAACACCAAGGTGCTGGTGGCCACGTTGTCGAGGAAGGTGCGGTCATGGCTGACGATGAACACGGTGCCGTTGTAGTTTTGCAGCAGCTCTTCCAGCAGCTCCAGCGTGTCGATGTCCAAGTCGTTGGTGGGTTCGTCCAGCACCAACACGTTGGCTGGGCGGGCAAATAAGCGGGCCAACAACAAGCGGTTGCGTTCGCCGCCTGACAGCGAGCGCACGGGCGATGTGGCGCGTGCGGGGGAAAACAGGAAGTCGTCCAAGTAGCTTTTGACGTGCTTGCGTTGCGTGCCGATTTCGATCCATTCGCTGCCTGGGCTGATGAAGTCTTCCAGCGAAGCATCCATGTCCAAGCCATTGCGCATTTGGTCGAAGTACGCCACTTGCAGGTTGGCGCCTTGGCGAATCTTGCCGCTGTCGGCTTCGAGCTCGCCCAAAATCATTTTCAGCAAGGTGGATTTGCCAGCGCCGTTGGGGCCAATCAAACCAATCTTGTCGCCGCGCAAGAAGGTGGCTGAGAAGTTTTTGGCAATGACTTTGCCGCCGAAGGATTTGTTCACTTCGGTGAGTTCGGCCACGATCTTTCCTGTGGGGGCGCCACTGGCCACGTCGAGCTTGACGCGGCCCACAGCGTCGCGTCGCGCCTCGCGCTGTGCGCGCAAGGCTTCGAGTCGACCAATGCGGCTTTGGCTGCGTGTGCGACGGGCCTCGACGCCTTTGCGAATCCATACTTCTTCACCCGCCAGGAGTTTGTCAGCCTTGGCGTTGATGACGGCTTCTTGTGCCGCTTGTTCTTCTTTTTGCAATTGGTATTGCGAGAAGTTGCCGGGGTAGGTCAGCAAGCGACCGCGGTCCAACTCCACAATGCGTGTGGCCACCTTGTCAAGGAACGAACGGTCGTGGGTGATGGTGATGATGCTGCCCTTGAAGTCGATCAAGAGCTGTTCAAGCCATTCAATGCTGTCGAGGTCCAGATGGTTGGTCGGTTCATCTAATAAAAGTACGTCTGGCGACGTCACCAGCGCTTGAGCCAGTGCCACGCGTTTGAGCGTGCCGCCAGACAGCGCGTTGATGCGCGCCTCAGGGTCAAGATGTAAGCGGTGCAAAGTTTCTTGCACGCGTTGCTCCCAGTTCCAGCCGTCAAACATTTCAATTTCGTTTTGCATGGCTGTGAGGTCGCCCTCACCAGCGCAGTATTGCTCTATCAAATGAATGATGCGGGCTAAGCCTGCGCTGACAGACTCGAACACGGATGTCTGGCTGTCTAAATGCGGCTCTTGGGCGACGTAGGTCACGCGCAGACCTTGTCGGACGCGCAAGTCGCCATCGTCAGGTTTTTCAAGTCCGCCAAGGATGCGTAAGAGAGATGATTTGCCAGCGCCATTGCGGCCGATCAGGCCAACGCGCTCAGCGGTTTCAAGGGAAAACTCTGCGTGATCGAGCAGAGCGACGTGCCCAAAAGCGAGTTGGGCGTTTTGTAGTGTGATTAAAGACATACCGCATTATCAAGGCCACCTAGGGTTGTTGCTTAGGACGATGACCGTGAGGGAGGGTGTGCAAGCCAATGACTTGGGCTTGCCCGTTGAGAAATTTCTAAAGATTGCTTGATGTTCTACAAAAAGTGGTGCTACACTAGCAGGCTTCGCTGGAAAAACTGCTTTGTCTTTGACGTAAGCAGATCAGTGAAGGCGGTGAGAAAGATTTTTAAAATTTCTTCGAAATGTTCAAAAATCCGATGTATACTGCAAGGCTTCGCTGATCGCGGCGGGGTTTCTCAAGCAATTGAGTAGTTCATTAAAAACATACAGCCGATAAGCGTGGGCGTTTGATGGTGATTGCCAAGTTCTTTAGGAACTTAGCTTTAGTTAGCTAACAAACGCTCATGAAGTAAAAAAGATGTGAAATTCGTCAAAGAAAATCACGTCGATTCCAATTTATGAGTTGATCGAAAGATCGAAAAAATTATCAAGATCGAACTATAGAGTTTGATCCTGGCTCAGATTGAACGCTGGCGGAATGCTTTACACATGCAAGTCGAACGGTAGAGGGGGCAACCCCTTGAGAGTGGCGAACGGGTGAGTAA
>JAIXRH010000059.1 GCA_027485285.1 Comamonadaceae bacterium
AGGCCTTGGCCTCGCCACCGAACTTCTTCGACAGCACGGTTGCGATTGCAGCCGTCAGCGTCGTCTTGCCGTGGTCGACGTGACCGATCGTGCCCACGTTCACGTGCGGTTTTGTACGTTCGAACTTACCTTTTGCCATCTCTCGACTCCGAAAAAAATAGGTCAATCACAAAAAAATCTGGTGCCCTTGGCGGGAATCGGACCCGCGACCTCTCCCTTACCAAGGGAGTGCTCTACCACTGAGCCACAAGGGCAAGTTTTTGATCGCTGATCAGTCCGTTGAAAACCACAGGTGGAGCGGGAGACGGGAATCGAACCCGCGTCATTAGCTTGGAAGGCTAGGGTTCTACCATTGAACTACTCCCGCATCAGATCGGATCAGATCGTCACAGTTGCAGGCCTACCGGCGCATCTACTTGTTGGTTTTCGCTGGTGGAGGGGACTGGATTCGAACCAGTGTAGGCGTAAGCCAACAGATTTACAGTCTGCCCCCTTTAGCCACTCGGGCACCCCTCCGGCGAATCGCGAACTATAGCAGAGTTTTGACCAGATCGCGAGTTTGGCGGCCCCAATGACTCACAAACCCCAATCCAAACGCATGTCTCGTTGCGCCAGCCAAGTGCCGGCCTGCGAAAAGTGACTGCAGCCGATGAAGGGCTGCGGAGGGCGCAAAGCAGACAAGGGCGATGGGTGGTTGGCTTTCAGCACCAAAGCCTCGCGCTGTGGCACACCCACGTCACGCAAACCGACAAAACTGAGCGGCTGAGCGCGGGTTTCTTGTGCAATCAACTCGGCTTTTGCTTGGGCATGCCCACCCCAGAGCATGTACACACAGGCAGGCGCGGTGCGCGCCACCTCTGCCAGCAAAGCGTCCGTCAGCTGTTCCCAGCCGCGTTTGGCGTGGCTGGCGGGTCGGCCGTCTTCCACCGTCAGACAGGTGTTGAGCAACAAGACGCCGCGCTTCGCCCACACCGCCAACGAACCACTGATCGGCGCAGGCTGATGGAGGTCGCGTTGCAGCTCTTTGAAGATGTTGCGCAACGAGGGCGGAATCTTCACACCCGGCGCAACCGAGAATGACAAGCCCTGCGCCTGATGTGGGCCGTGATACGGGTCTTGACCCAAGATCACCACCTTGACCTGCGACAAAGCGGTCAGCTGCAATGCCCACAACGGGTGCTTGGGGTAAATCACTGCGCCTGCATCGAGACGCGACTGCACAAAAGTTGCCAACGATGCGCCCTGGGTGCTGCGCCAAAACGCATCCAGCACAGGCTGCCAATCAGGCTGAACAGGCCAATCTGCCGGCGACCACTGGGTCAATCGCGGGGCATCCACGACGGCGGCTGCACCGTCGCCAAATAAACCGCCCGTCATTGTGATTTAAATGGCGAACAATTCAGCCAAAGCCACGCCTGGGTCGCTTGCGCGCATGAAGGCCTCGCCAACCAAGAAGGCATGCACATTGGCGTCTCGCATCTTTTGCACATCGGACTGTTGCAAGATGCCACTCTCAGTGATGAGCAAGCGGTCAGCGGGCACATCTTTGAGCATGCCAATCGTGGTTTCGAGTGTGACCTCAAAGGTGCGCAGGTTCCGGTTGTTGATGCCCACCAAAGGGGTTTTGAGTTTGAGCGCGCGTTTCAGCTCAGCGGCGTCATGCACCTCCACCAATACAGCCATGTCGAGGTTGCGCGCAATGGCTTCCATCTCAGCCATTTGCGCGTCGGTCAAACACGCTGCGATGAGCAAAATGCAATCGGCCCCCATCACACGCGCTTCGTACACCTGATACGGGTCAACCATGAAGTCTTTGCGCAACACAGGCAAGTCGCACGAGGCGCGGGCTTGTTTGAGGTAATCCACTTGGCCTTGGAAAAAGTCTTTGTCGGTCAACACCGACAAGCAGGCCGCGCCGTGCTCGGCGTAGCTTTGCGCAATGTCGGCAGGAATAAAGTCTTCACGAATCACCCCTTTGGATGGGCTGGCTTTTTTGATCTCGGCAATCACCGCAGGCAAGCCCGCAGCAATCTTGGCGCGCAAAGCGCCCACGAAGTCACGGGTGAGCACGCGACTTTCGGCATCGGCGCGCATAGCCGCAAGCGATTTGCGCTGCAGGGCCGCGGCCACCTCTTGGTGTTTGACAGCAACGATTTGGTTCAAGATGTCTGACATGTTTTCTTTCTAGCGCCTGTGCGCAAAATTAGGCCACCGCAAGTTGACTCGCCGTGGCGATCAATTGGTCGAGTTTGGTTTTGGCAGCGCCCGAAGCCAATGCCTCGCGTGCACGCGCAATACCGGCCTCGATGCTGTCTGCCACGTTGGCGGCATACAGAGCTGCGCCCGCATTGAGCACCACAATGTCGAGGGCCGGCCCCGCTTCGTTATTCAGCACGCCCAGCAACATGGCGCGCGATTGCTCGGGCGTTTCCACGCGCAAGGCGCGGTTGCTGCTCATGGCAAAACCAAAGTCTTCGGGGTGAATTTCGTATTCACGCACTTGACCGTCTTTCAACTCGCCCACCAAAGTCGACGCCCCCAAAGAGACCTCATCCAAACCATCACGGCCATACACCACCAAGGCATGCTCAGCGCCCAAACGCTCTAAAGCCCGCACCTGAATGCCCACCAAGTCGGGGTGAAACACGCCCATCAAAATATGCGGCGCGTTGGCGGGGTTGGTGAGGGGGCCCAAGATGTTGAAGAGGGTGCGAACGCCCAGCTCTTTGCGCACGGGCGCCACGTTTTTCATGGCCGGGTGATGGTTGGGCGCGAACATGAAGCCAATGCCCACATCGGCAATGCACTGGGCAATGTGCGCGGGCGGCAAGTTGATGTTGACGCCCAAACTCTCCAGCACATCGGCGCTGCCACTTTTGCTGCTGACACTGCGGCCGCCATGCTTGCTGACCTTGCCGCCAGCGGCAGCGACCACAAACATCGAGCATGTCGAAATATTGAAGGTGTGCGACCCATCGCCGCCCGTGCCCACGATGTCCACCATGTGCGCGCGGTCGAGCACGTCTACCTTGGTGGAGAACTCGCGCATCACTTGGGCAGCGGCGGTGATTTCGCCAATGGTTTCTTTCTTCACGCGCAAGGCGGCAATGAAAGCCGCCATCAAGACAGGCGGCATTTCGCCCGACATGATGAGGCGCATGATGTGCAACATCTCGTCATGAAAAATTTCGCGGTGCTCGATGACGCGTTGTAACGCCTCTTGGGGCGTGATGGCGTTGGAATGGGTACGTGTGGCGCTTGTCATAGCCGGCCTTTACAAAAAGTTTTTCAGCATGGCATGGCCATGCTCGGTGAGGATAGATTCTGGGTGAAACTGTACGCCTTGAATATCCAACTCGGCATGACGCACACCCATGATCTCGCCGTCGTCCGTCCAAGCCGTGACCTTGAGGCACGAGGGGCAAGACGCACGCTCAATCGCGAGCGAGTGGTAGCGGTTGACGGTGAACTTCTCAGGCAAACCGCCAAACACGCCTTCTTGCGTGGTGGTGATGACGCTGGTCTTGCCATGCATCAGCTCTTGCGCACGAATGATGTTGCCGCCAAACGCAGCGCCAATGCTTTGATGCCCTAAGCACACCCCCAAAATCGGTAGCTTGCCCGCGAAGTGCTGAATGGCTGCCACCGAAATGCCCGCTTCAGCGGGAGAGCAAGGGCCGGGCGAAATCACCAAGCGGTCGGGTTGGCGTGCAGCAATGCCCTCGAGTGTGATTTCGTCGTTGCGAAACACCTCGACCTCGGCACCCAACTCACCAAAGTATTGAACGATGTTGAAGGTGAAGCTGTCGTAGTTGTCCACCATGAGGAGTTTGATCTTGCTCATTCCAAGCCCTCCTCCACCAACTCGCTGGCACGCAACAAGGCGCGGGCTTTGTGTTCTGTCTCTTTCCACTCCAACTCGGGCACCGAGTCGGCCACCACACCGGCGGCGGCTTGCACATAGAGCGTGTCGTTTTTGATGATGCCGGTGCGAATGGCAATCGCCACATCCATGTCACCCGCAAAGCTCAAGTAGCCGCACGCACCGCCGTACAAACCACGCTTGGTCGGCTCGAGCTGGTCGATCAATTCCATCGCATGCACCTTGGGCGCACCCGTCAGCGTGCCCGCAGGGAATGTGGCTTTGAGCACATCCATGCTGGTGAGCGGTTGGCCATCTGCGCCATCGAGCAACAAGCCTTCCACATTGCTCACGATGTGCATCACATGGCTGTAGCGCTCCACCACAAAGGCCTCGGTCACTTTGACGCTGCCTGTTTTGGCAATGCGGCCAATGTCGTTGCGTGCAAGGTCAATCAACATCACGTGCTCGGCACGCTCTTTGGGGTCGTTGATGAGCTCCACTTCTGCCGCTTTGTCGGCCTCGGGCGTCGCGCCGCGTGGGCGCGTGCCAGCCAAGGGTCGGATGGTGACTTTTTGCCCTTCGGGCGTGGACTCTTGGCGCACCAAAATCTCTGGCGAGGCCCCCACCACATAGGCGTCGCCGAGGTTGTAGTAATACATGTAGGGGCTCGGGTTCAACGAACGCAAGGCGCGGTACAACGACAGCGGACTGGCGGTGAATTTCTTTTGGATGCGCTGACCCACTTGCACTTGCATGAAATCGCCAGCCGCGATCAAGTCCTTGGCACGGCACACGGCGGCCAAGTAATCGTCCTTGGCAAAGCTGCGCTCGGCCGGGTGACTGACGCTGGGCGCGATCGATGGCGCTTGCGCTGGCTCTTTCAAACGCAGCTTGAGCTCAGCCAAACGCGCCTGCGCTTTTTCGTAGGCATCCGATTGCGCTGGGTCGGCGTAGACGATGAGCGAGAGCTTGCCCGACAGGTTGTCAATGACTGCCAACTCTTCGGTTTGCAGCAACAAAATATCGGGCATGCCCAAATCATCGGGCGGGCAAGAGTTGACCAGTTTCTTTTCGATGTGGCGCACTGTGTCGTAACCAAAGTAGCCAGCCAAGCCACCGCAGAAACGCGGCAAACCTTCACGCAGCGCGACTTTGAAACGCTTTTGGTAATCAGCCACAAAGTCGAGCGGGTTGCCAGCATGGGTTTCGACCACCACACCATCGGTCACCACCTCGGTCTTGGCAGCCACGCCAAAACCACTGGCACGCAGCAAGGTGCGCGCTGGCAAACCGATGAAGCTGTAGCGCCCAAAGCGCTCACCGCCCACCACCGACTCCAGCAAAAAGCTGCGCTCGCCCTTGTTTTGCACATGGGCCAGTTTGAGGTACAGCGAGAGCGGGGTTTCTAAGTCGGCAAAGGCCTCGGCCACCAACGGGATGCGGTTGTGGCCTTCTTGGGCCAATTGTGTGAATTCGGTTTCAGTCATCGTGAGCCTCCACAGCTCGGCCCCATTCGCTTTGGGGCGTTCATTCGGACAAGTGCTGAACAGCTCAGGTGTTTCAGCGCGGGCACGGCACAGGAAACCTGAGCGTGCGTTTAGACAAGCGCAAACGACGGCGTACGCCAGGGCCAAGCTCCCCGGTCGTGACAACCTGTGACTGTGCTGCGGTGAATGAACATAGGCTCAGTTTATCAAAGGCTCAGCGACCCATGGCAAAGGCTTGGGCGATGTCTGCCAAGCTGTCTACATGGGCGTCGGCATCCAAGCCGTCCACGGGTTCGCCGTGGTTGTAGCCATAGCGCACCAGCACGACAGGGCAGCCTGCGGCGCGGGCGGCCTGGGCATCGTTGCTGGAGTCGCCCACCATCAAGGCTTGTGCGGGTTGGACGCCCAAAACCTCACACGTTTTGAGCAAAGGCAGCGGGTCTGGCTTTTTGCGCTCGAAACTGTCGCCGCCAAACACATGGGCAAAGAAGTGGTCCAGACCTTTGGCTTGCAACAAGGGCTTGGCAAACGACAAGGGCTTGTTGGTCAAACATGCCAGTTGCAGGCCCGCGTCGCGCATCTGCTGCAAGCCTTCCACCACGCCTGAATACACCGTTGCGAATTCGCCGTTGATGGCCAAGTAATGATGCTGGTAGCGCAGCCAAGCCGGCGTGTACAAATCCTCGATGCCACGAGATGCGCACACAAGCCCTTGGTCTTTCACGGCGGGCAACGCCAGTTGATGCGCCAGCACCGCGCGAATCAAATGCTCAGAGCCTTTGCCCACGGTGCGCTCGACCAAGGCCCGTGTGACAGGTGGTAGATCCAGGTCGTGAAGGGCGCGATTCAGCGCCACCTCAAAGTCACCCATGGTGTCGACCATCGTGCCGTCTAGGTCCACGATGGCGGCTTGAAACTGAGTGAATGAAAAAGCCATATCCAGAGAAACACCCCAAGTTAACTTAACGCAGAAACAACAAGGGGCGTCCATGACGCCCCTTGCATCAAATCAGTGGGTTCAAGCTTGGTCCACCGCTTTGACCATGTCTTCCACCACCTTCTTGGCGTCACCAAACACCATCATGGTTTTGTCCATGTAGAACAACTCGTTGTCCAAGCCCGCATAGCCTGAGGCCATGCTTCGTTTGTTCACGATCACGGTTTTGGCCTTGTAGGCTTCCAAAATCGGCATGCCGTAAATCGAGCTGCCTTTTTCCAACGCGGCGGGGTTCACCACGTCGTTGGCACCCAAGACGATGGCCACATCGACTTGGCCAAATTCGCCGTTGATGTCTTCCATCTCAAACACTTGGTCGTAGGGCACTTCGGCTTCGGCCAACAACACGTTCATGTGGCCAGGCATGCGGCCCGCCACGGGGTGAATGGCGTACTTCACGCTGATGCCTTTGTGCATCAGTTTTTCGGCCAATTCATTCACCGCATGCTGCGCACGCGCCACGGCCAAGCCGTAGCCTGGGACGATCACCACCGTCTCGGCGTTGGCCAAGATGTAGGCCGCATCATCGGCGCTGCCGCTCTTCACGGGGCGCTGCTCTTGCGCACCGGCCACAGCAGTGACAGCCTCTGCACCAAAGCCACCCAAGATGACGCTGAAGAACGAGCGGTTCATGGCCTTGCACATGATGTAGCTCAGAATCGCGCCTGAGCTACCCACCAACGAGCCTGCAATGATGAGCATGCTGTTGTTCAAGCTAAAGCCAATGCCCGCCGCAGCCCAGCCCGAATAGCTGTTGAGCATGGACACCACCACGGGCATGTCAGCGCCGCCAATTGGAATGATGATGAGCACGCCCAGCACAAACGACAACGCCAACATGGCATAGAACGCGTTCATGTCTTGCGTGAAGGTGTAAAGCACACCCAAGGCCAAGGTGGCCAATCCCAAAGCCAAATTGATTTGGTGCTGACCTGCAAAAGTGACCGACGCACCTTGGAACAAGCGGAATTTGTACTTGCCAGACAACTTGCCAAACGCGATCACAGAACCGCTGAAAGTGATGGCACCAATGGCCGCACCCAAAAAGAGCTCGAGGCGGTTGCCATGAGGAATGGGAGGCACGGTGCCGTCAGCTGCTTTTTGAACAATTTGGAATGCCGCAGGTTCCACCGTGGCGGCAATGGCAATGAACACCGCCGCCAAACCAATCATGCTGTGCATGAAGGCCACCAGCTCGGGCATCTTGGTCATTTCCACACGTTGCGCCATGATCGTGCCAGCACCGCCGCCGACCACCAACCCCAGCAGCACCCAGCTCATGCCAACGCCTGAGCCCGAAAGTTTGACGATCAACGCTGCGGTGGTGATGACCGCAATGGTCATGCCCGTCATACCAAACACGTTGCCGCGAATCGAGGTGGTGGGATGGCTCAAGCCTTTGAGCGCTTGAATGAAACACACACTCGCCACCAAGTACATCAAGGTGACCAGGTTCATTGAAACAAAGTCCATGTTCATGCTTTGTCTCCTGCAGATGCTTTGACGGGTTTGTCTTTTTTGCGGAACATTTCCAGCATGCGTCGGGTGACCATGAAGCCACCAAACACGTTGACCGCAGCGAGTGCCACAGCCAACACGCCCATGGTTTTACCCAAGGTGGTTTCGGTCATCGCAGCAGCCAACATGGCGCCCACAATGACGATGGCCGAGATGGCATTGGTCACAGCCATCAGTGGCGTGTGCAAAGCGGGTGTGACGGTCCAGACGACGTGGTAGCCCACGTAGATGGCCAACACAAAAATAATCAGGTTGACGAGGGTGGGGGAGACTGCATCCATGTTGTGTATTCCTCGTTTTATTTCTTGACCACTGCGCCATCACGGGTGACTAGGCAAGCGGCCACGATATCGTCTTCAAGATCGAGGTGCAAAACACCTTCTTTGTTGATGACGAGCTTCAAAAAGTCAAGCACGTTGCGGGCGTAAAGGGCACTCGCATCGGCGGCGACCAAGGCGGGCAAGTTGGTCTCGCCCACCAGGGTGACGCCGTGCTTGATGACGGTCTTGCCAGCTTCGGTCAGCGGGCAGTTACCGCCCACGCCATCGGCGCCTTTGCCTGCCGCAATGTCGATGATGACGGCACCAGGCTTCATGGCTTTGACCATGTCTTCGGTGACCAGCACAGGGGCTGCGCGGCCAGGGATGAGTGCTGTGGTGATGACGACGTCGGCCAAAGCCACACGTTTGGCCACTTCTACCTTTTGGCGATCCAGCCAGCTTTGTGGCATGGGGCGGGCGTATCCCCCTACGCCTTCGGCCGCGTCTTTCTCGTCTTGGCTCTCAAAGGGCACGTCGATGAACTTGGCGCCAAGTGACTCGACTTGCTCTTTCACACTGGGGCGCACGTCGGTGGCTTCAATCACGGCACCCAAACGCTTGGCCGTGGCAATGGCTTGCAAGCCCGCCACGCCCACACCCAGAATGACCACCCGAGCCGCCTTCACGGTGCCCGCAGCGGTCATGAGCATGGGGAAGAAGCGTTGGTATTTGTCTGCCGCCAGCATGACCGCTTTGTAGCCCGCGATGTTGGCCTGAGAGGACAACACGTCCATGCTTTGTGCGCGGGTGGTGCGCGGCGCGGCTTCCAGGGCAAAGCCCGTCGCGCCTGCTGCAGCCAAGCGCTGCAAGCCCTCGGCATTGAAGGGCTCCAACATGCCAATGACCGTGCTGCCCGATTTAATGAAAGAAGCCTCAGCAGCTTCTGGAGCGCGAACTTTGAGCACCACGTCTGACGACCAAGCGCCCGCAGCATCCACGATGTGTGCGCCAACCGCTTCGAAAGCCGCATCTGGCAAGCTGGCTGCAACACCTGCACCTGCTTGCACACGCACGGTATGGCCTTGAGAAATTAGTTTTTTGGCCGTTTCAGGCGTCACGGCTACACGAGCCTCTCCTGACGTTGTTTCGGCGGGAATACCCATCGTGAGTGACATTCGACTTCTACCTTTTTGATGAATGCTTCAGCTGATCAAGCTAGAACTATAAATAAATGCAACATTAAACCTTATTCCGCCATGGCCAACCAGTTTGGTTAACCCTTGCCACGGCTCAATGCGCAACAAACGCCTAGGGGTTTAAGCCAAAGCCAGCCGCATTTGGTCCACCACGGCCTTGTAATCGGGCTTGCCAAAAATAGCACTGCCCGCCACAAAGGTGTCTGCGCCAGCGTCGGCCACTTGGCGGATATTGTCGGGCTTGATGCCACCGTCCACTTCAAGGCGGATGTCTTTGCCGCTGCGCGCAATCCATTGGCGCGCCAGCTCGACCTTGCGCAAGGCGGAATCAATGAAGCTTTGGCCGCCAAAACCGGGGTTCACGCTCATGATGAGGATGAGGTCAATCTCGTCAATCGTCCATGCCAACACATCCAAAGACTCGGCGGGATTGAACACCAAGCCCGCTTTGACACCTTGGCTTTTGATGGCTTGGATGCTGCGGTGCACATGGGCGCTGGCGTCGGGGTGAAAGCTGATGTAGTCCGCACCCGCTTCGGCAAACGACGCGGCCAAAGCGTCCACCGGCGAAACCATCAAATGCACATCAATCGGCACGGCTACCCCAGCGGGCGTTTTGGCATGCGGCTTCAAGGCTTGGCAAATCATGGGGCCAAACGTGAGGTTGGGCACATAGTGGTTGTCCATCACGTCAAAGTGAATCCAATCCGCACCAGCGGCGAGGACGTTTTTCACCTCGTCACCTAGGCGGGCGAAATCGGCAGACAAGATAGAGGGTGCAATGTTGAATTTTGGGCGTGGGCTGGTCATGGGGTGATTATTTCATCCAAAATCACCCCATGCGCCGTTATCAATTCCAAGTCGAAGTTCTTCCCCGCTACCTGCCTGAGCAATCCGACCCAGACGGCGGTTTGTTCATGTTTTCGTACACCATCACCATCACGAACGTGGGCCATGTGGCAGCACAGCTCATCTCGCGCACCTGGAATGTGAACGACTCTGAAGGCATGCACGAAAAAATCAAAGGCCTAGGCGTGGTGGGCCACCAGCCCTTGCTGCAACCCGGCGAGCAGTTTGAGTACACCAGCGGCACCCGTCTGCGCACACCCACAGGCACCATGCATGGCAGCTACTTTTGCGTGGCCGAAGACGGCGAAAAGTTTGATGTGGACATTCCCATGTTTGTGCTGGACGCGCTCAGCGACACCCCTGGCAAACGCCATATGCACTGAACATGGGCGAATTCGACCTGATCGAGCGTTACTTCAAACGCCCCACCCACAAGGCGGCGCTTGGCATGGGCGACGATGGCGCCTTGCTCAGGCCCACTGAAGGCATGCAAATTGCCGTGTCCAGTGACATGTTGGTGGAAGGCCGCCACTTTTTAAGCACCGTCGACCCCGCCCGCTTGGGCCACAAAGCCCTGGCCGTGAACCTGAGCGACTTGGCCGCCATGGGCGCTGAGCCTTTGGGCTTTACCCTGGCACTCGCTTTGCCCCGCATAGACGAAACATGGCTGGCCGGCTTTTCCAGCGGTCTGCTGCGCTTGGCCGATGCCCATGGCTGCGAGCTGGTGGGCGGCGACACCACCCAAGGCCCGCTGAACATTTGCATCACCGTGTTTGGCGAAGTGCCGCCTGGCGATGCCCTGCTGCGCCAGAACGCACAAGTGGGCGACGACATTTACATCAGCGGCACAGTGGGCGATGCCCGCTTGGCGCTCGAGGTGTTTCGCGGCACACAGAACATTTCAGGTCAAGCACTTGAGCAAGCCCGCTTGCGCATGGAGCAACCCAGCCCGCGCATCGCGCTTGGCACTGCGCTGCGCGCGGTGGCCAACGCTGCGATTGACGTGAGCGATGGTTTGCTGGGCGACTTGGGCCACATCCTCCAACGCTCAGGCGTGGGCGCTCAGATTGACACCGGCTGGCTACAGGCCGCAGGCACATTTGGCGACGCACGCTTGCCCGCGGGCATCACATCGGTGCTTGCTGAACTGCCTTGGAACAAACGCCTAGAGTTCGCCCTGTCTGGCGGGGACGACTACGAGCTGTGCTTCACCGCGCCTGTGAACCAGCGTGAATTGGTGCACGCCGCTGCGTGGGAAACCCACACGCCCGTCACACGCATCGGGCGCATCACGCATGCGCAGGGCTTGGTGGTGCTCGATCCACAAGGCCAACCCATGGCCAAACGCTTTGCGTCGTTTGACCACTTTGCCTGACCAACCAGCCGCCATGACTGACCTCGCTCCGACTCTCAATCGCCGCTTTTTAATGTCCCACCCCGCGCACTTCATTGCGCTGGGCGCGGGTTCGGGCCTGTCGCGCTTGGCACCTGGCACAGCTGGCACGCTGTGGGCTTGGGCCGTGTTTTTGCTCTTGCAAATTTGGCTCACACCGCTACAAATGGGGGTGCTGATTGCCGCGTTTACCTTGATCGGCTGGTGGGCATGCACGGTGACCGCTCAGCACATGGGTGTGGCCGACCCTGGCGCGATTGTGTGGGACGAGGTGATTGCGTTTTGGGTGGTGCTGTGGCTGGTCACGCCCACCACGTTTTGGGGCCAACTGGGCGCGTTTGTTTTGTTTCGCTACTTTGACATTGCCAAGCCTGGGCCTGTGCGCTGGGCTGACAATTTGTTCAAAGGGTTTGGCTGGCGCGGCGGTTGGGGCATTATTTTTGATGACTTGGTGGCTGCGTTTTGCACCTTGCTGGTCATTGCCATTTGGAGGTCGTTATGAGCGCGCATACATGGACTGAACAACTCGCCGAGGTGCTGCAACAGCACGGCTGGATGCTGGCGACCGCAGAAAGCTGCACCGGCGGCATGATTGCCGCCAACTGCACAGATCTCGCAGGGTCTAGCCACTGGTTTGAACGTGGCTTTGTGACCTACGCCAACGAGGCCAAGCACGACATGCTGGGTGTGGACTCATCCCTCATCGCCCAGCATGGCGCGGTCAGCGAAGCCGTGGCGCAAGCCATGACGCTGGGCGCGATGCGCCGATCCAACGCGCAAGTGACTTTGGCCGTGACCGGTGTGGCAGGCCCTTCAGGTGGTTCGGCTGACAAACCCGTGGGCACGGTGTGGTTTGCATGGGCCACGCCCAGCGATGCGGGCCCGACGCTGGGTGCTGAGACGGCTTGGGTCAAAACTGAGCGGATGCACTTCACCGGCGACCGCGCTGCGGTGCGTGAAGCCACCGTGCAACATGCATTGAAAACTTTGCTGGATTTGCTGCAACAGCACTGAAGGCCCTAAGCACTTGGCACTTGGCACTTTTCCAAAGCGTCAAAAGGCTGGCAAAGCCGCTGGGAACCGTTTGCCCACCGCCACACCCAAACGCGCCATGCGGTTGCGCATGGTCAACACGGCTTTGTCTTTGCTGATGAGCTGGGTGGTGTGTTCGGCCGCGAGGTCGATGAATTTTTGGTCATCCCCGTCCTTGCACACAAACAGCGCTTTGGGCGCGATGGGCATGAGCCGCGCATGCGCATCAAACTGCGTCAAGATGTGTTGCGCTGTCAGCTGGCCAGACGTCAAACGCTGGGCAATGTGGGCATAGGCCAGCACGCGCTCTAGCTCATCACGCATGACTTGCGTGGCCAACCATTGCACGGTGTTGGTTTCTAAGCCTTGCAGCAACTCGGAGGTGGCGGCATCTTGGTAGAGCCACAGGTCCAGCACGATGTTGGTGTCGAGCACCACACGCACGGGTGCTGCGGCAACGCCAGCAGTTAGCTCTGCACTCACGACTGCGTTGGCCCGTTGCCCTCGGTGGGCTCAGCACCATTGGGTTTGTTCCGCATCGAGCCCGCACGCAAGTCAAAGCGGAACATGCGGCACTCAATGGGGCCATTCCACATGGGCACCCGACGCGATTCTTTGAAGCGCATGCGGCTGGGTAGCTTGAGGTCCGGGGTCAACATCCACGCGGTCCAACCGGCGTAGTTCTTTTTCCAGTGGCTGGCCAACTGGGCAAAAAAATCGCCGCCGTCTTCGGTTTGTGCAATGTCACGTGCGCCAAAGCGTGGCACATCGTCGCGCAGCATGCCATGGTCATTTCCGCCGCCAAACGCATGGTCGTCAAAACCAGCATCGCCGTTTTGATTGACGTCTTCGTAAGGCGACACATAGTCGGTGGGTGGCGAGTAACGCGCGCGGCGCGCGGCGCCCGCAACACCTGCGGCTTCGATACGCTCGCCATACGGTGGGTTGACCAGCATCACGCCCGGCACTTCGCTGGGGGGCATGCGTTGTAGCGCATCGCCACCGCGCAGTTGCACGGCATGGGCCACGCCCCCGCGCTCGGCGTTGCGTTGCGCAAAGTCGACCATACGAAAGGCCACATCACTGCCAAACACTTCGGCACGGGGCTCGCACACTTGGGCACGCGCATTGTCGACCAAGCCATGCCACACATGCTCTTGGTAAGGAATGAGTTTTTGGAACCCAAATTTGCGCGTCGAACCTGGCGCGATGTTGCAGGCAATTTGCGCCGCCTCAATCGCGATGGTGCCGCTGCCACAGCAGGGGTCATACAGCGGCACGCCTTGGGCCACGAGGCCATCGGGATTGGCTGCTGTGCCGTCACCTTGGCTCCAACCGCTCGCGGCCAACATGGCTGCAGCGAGGGTTTCTTTCAACGGCGCATCGCCTTTGTCAGCACGCCAGCCGCGCTTGAACAAGGGCTCGCCCGAGGTGTCGATGTAGAGCGTGCAGCTCTCGGTGGTCAAGTGCGCGTAGATGCGCGCGTCGGGCCACTGCGTGTTGACGTCGGGGCGCACGCCAAACTTGTGGCGAAAGCGGTCCGCCACCGCATCTTTGATTTTGAGCGCCGCAAAGTTCAAGCTCTTCAACGGGCTGTGCTGGGCGGTGATTTCAATCTTGAAGGTTTCTTTGGGCGAGAACCACAGCTCCCACGCCACCTCACCCGCAGCGCGGTAGAGGTCTTCTTCTTGACGGTATGGCGTGTGCGATAACTCCACCAACACGCGTTGGGCCAAACGGCTGTGCAGGTTGAGCTGCAACACATCGCGCCACGAGGTGCGCACCATCACACCCGCACGAAAGGCGCGCATGTCGTCGTCGCCCACGCCGGTGATGCGACGCACTTCCTCGGCCAAATAGGATTCGACGCCTGCCGCACAGGGCAAGAAGAGATGCAATTGATTCATAGTGTTACCAGTTGAGGACAGCGCAAATTGCGACGCCACTTGGGTCTGTCCCGCCAGTGATCAGAGGGCCTTGCGCAATGTCGTGGGCGCAATACGCAGCGCCTCACGGTATTTGGCGACGGTGCGGCGTGCGCACTCAATGCCTTGCTCTTTGAGCATTTCGGAGAGCTGATTATCCGACAGTGGCTTTTTGGGGTTCTCGCTCGCCACAAATTGCTTGATGAGCGCGCGCACCGCCGTGCTGGATGCGTTGTTGCCGCTGTCGGTCTCTAGCCCCGAGCCAAAGAAATACTTGAGCTCAAAGGTGCCAAACGGCGTGCTCATGTATTTGTTGGTGGTCACGCGGCTGATGGTGGATTCGTGCAGGCCCAGCTCTTCGGCAATCTCGCGCAACACCATGGGGCGCATGGCAAGTTCGCCGTGGATGAAGAAGTTTTTTTGGCGCTCGGCAATCGAGTTACTGACACGCAAGATGGTGTCAAAACGTTGCTGAATGTTTTTGATGAACCAACGCGCCTCTTGCAAACGCTGTTGCAAGCCCGCATGGTTGTCGCCCTTGCCGCCTTTGAGGGCGTTGGCGTAAATGTCGTGCACGCGCAAACGGGGCATCACATCGGGGTTGAGCGCCACCTTGAACTTTGGCGCGATGGTGGACTTGCCCACGCGTGTGACCAACACATCGGGCACCACCACGTGACGCTCTACATCGGCAAAGCGGCGACCAGGCTTGGGCTCTAGGCGACCGATCAGGGCAATCGCCACTTTCACATGGGCTTCGCTGGCACCCACGATCACAGCCAAGCGCTTGAAATCGCGCTTGGCAAGCATCTCCATGGGCTGCTTGCACATCAGGACGGCGGTGTCGCGAATCAGCAAAGCCTCTTCCCCCTTGGGCGTCAAGGCTTTGAGTTGCAGTGTCAAACACTCGGCCAAATCGCGCGCACCCACGCCCACAGGCTCTAGGCTTTGCAGCAGCGACAGGGCCACTTGAAAGCGGTGCGCCAGTTCTTCAATTTGCTCTTCGTCGTCGTTGCCCAAACCTTCGGCGAGGCTGCGCAACGAGTCCTCCAAGTAGCCATCGTCATTGAGGTTTTCGATCAAGTACCGCAGCGCGGCCGTGTCGGTGGGACTCAGGCGCAGCGACAGCGCTTGGCGGTGCAAAAACGAGGTGAGCGACTCTTGCATGCGCGCCAGCTCGGTGGCGTCTGCGGTGTCGCTCTCGGCGGTGTTGTTGTGGTTGCTGGCGGGTGCGTCGCCGCCCCACTCGGAGTCGTCGGGTGAGAACTCCACGCTGCCGTCGCCGTCCCAGCTTTCAGCAATGCCGTCTACGCTGGGCTCGGTGTCGCTGGCGGTGTTGTCGACGCTGATTTCAGACATGCCGCCATCCATCGACGGCACCTCGCGCACAGGCTCAGACTCTTCTTCCCGACTCGGTGCGTCGGCTTTGTCGAGGCCAAACTCTTCGCGCGGCGCTTCTTCAAAGTCTTTGTCGAGAAACGGGTTCTCGTCAAGCATTTGCTCAATCTCTTGGCTCAACTCCAGAGTCGACAACTGCAACAACCGAATCGACTGCTGCAACTGGGGCGTCAGTGCCAGATGTTGCGAAACGCGAAGTGACAGGCCTTGTTTCATGATCACATTCGGAAATGTTCGCCAAGATACACACGGCGCACATCAGCGTTTTCAATGATTTCTCGCGGCGTGCCCTGCGCCAGCACACGGCCATCGCTGATGATGCACGCATGGTCGCAAATACCCAAGGTTTCGCGCACGTTGTGGTCGGTGATGAGCACCCCCATGCCACGCGCTTTCAAAAAACCAATGATGCGTTGGATCTCAATCACCGCAATCGGGTCGATGCCCGCAAACGGCTCGTCCAACAAAATAAAACGCGGGTTGGTGGCCAAGGCGCGGGCAATTTCCACACGGCGACGCTCACCACCCGACAAAGCCAATGCTGGCGACTCACGCAAGTGGTCCACACGCAGCTCTTGCAAGAGCGACGTCAGGCGTTTTTCAATCTCTGCGGTCTCGAGGGCGTTGCCATCTTCATCGCGCTGCAGCTCCAACACCGCACGCACGTTCTCTTCCACGTTGAGCTTGCGAAAGATCGACGCCTCTTGTGGCAAATAGCTCAACCCCAAACGTGAGCGGCGGTGGATGGGCAAATGCGCCACGGGCTGCGCATCAATCGTGATGCTGCCGCCATCAGCGCGCACCAACCCCACGATCATGTAAAACGAGGTGGTCTTGCCAGCGCCGTTGGGGCCCAGCAAACCGACCACTTCGCCCTTGTTCACCGCGATCGACACATCGTGCACCACTTTGCGACTGCCGTAGGCTTTTTGCAAATGGCGCGCTTCCAAACGGCTTTCGGTCGTGTCTGAGGTGAGCGTAGGTGCAAGCGCCTGGGTCACGGCTTGTCCAATGGGTTTGAGCGCGGGGCCAGCACCGCCTTGACCCGACCACTGCCCGCCTTGCCACCTTCAGAGGTGCGCTGGCCGTCGATGCTGAACACATCGGTCAGGTTGTCATAAATGATGAGCTTGCCGCTCATGGTGTCACTCAACACGGCACCACGGAAGCGCCGCACTTCGGCGTTGTCGATGAGCTTGATGCGATCTGCCTTGCCGTCGAATTCGATGCGCAAGGCTTCGCCTTCCATGAACTCGTCATTGCCTTCGCGCTTTTGGCGAAAGAAGGCGCGTTTGTTGGGCTCGGGAAGGATGGTGCCAAATTGATACCCATCGGCATCTTGACGCATCTCAATGCGTGAACCGCGCATCACCATGGTGCCTCGGGTCAACACGGCACGACCCGTGAAGATGCTCACCTGCTTGAGCTCGTCGTGCAACAAGCTGTCCGCTTCAATGTGCGTGGGTTTTTCGCGATCTGCTTTTTCCGCCGACGCCGCTACTGGCACGATGGCCATCAACAGCGCGAGGGAGAAAGAAGCAAATGAAGTCAAGGCACGGATATTGCTCGTTAAAGTTGCTGGCATTCTAACCACCAACAGAAGCAATTTTCGTGCTGATTTGGTGTGGCTCAGCGGCCGCGGCGCACTTCGCCAATCAGGTATTCAGCCACTTGCATGGCTCGGCCCATGGTTTGGCTGAGTGAGCCATCGGTGTAGAAACGGCCCGCCACGCCCAAAGCCGGCACACCTTGCACCTTGAAGGAGTCTTGCAGCTGGGTGGCTCGGCGTGCCTTGGTCGACACACCAAAGCTGTTGAAGGTGTCCAAGAACTTTTGCTCAGGCAGGCCATTTTTGTTGGCCCAAGCGGCCAAGGCTTGCGCGGTGTTGAGCTGCTGCCGTTCGACGTGAATGGCGTGAAACAACTTGCCGTGCATGACGTCAAGCATATTGAGTGCCTCAAACACGTAATAAGCACGTTGCTGCGCTTCAAAGTCGTCACGAAAGCGCACGGGCACGCGCTGCACCACCACATCTTTGGGCGCGGCCTTCACCCAAGCGGCAAACTGCGGCTCAAAGGCGTTGCAATGGGGGCAGCTGTACCAAAAGAATTCGATGAGCTCAATCTTGCCCGCACCCACATCGGTGGGCACGCGCTTGTCCAGCGACAAATAATCTTTGCCTTCGACGGGCTTGACAGCAGCCACAGGACCTTGGGACTGTGCAGCCGAAGGCAAGCCTGCAACAGCAGCGGCGCCAAAAGCGGCCAAAGAAAAATCACGACGTTTCATGGGTTACCTCTTGGTGTTTAACGTTGCACCCGCACCATGGCGGAATCGATGTGAGCGGCGTCTAGCTTGGCGCGCACGCGCTCAGCTTCTAATTTGTCCATGGGGCCCACACGCACGCGGTAGACGGTGCGACCGCCTTGGTCACGTTCGCTGATTTTGGCGTCCAAACCGAGCATCACGGTTTTGACACGCTGTGCCTCAGCCTCGTCATTGCTGCGGTAGGCGCCTGCTTGCACAAAGTAAATGAATGGGTCGGTGTTTGCAGGCTTAGGCACCTCCAAAGGCTTGGCGTCTGCGGGCTTGGGCTCCACCGATTTCACTTTGGCCAAGTCTCCCAAAGGATCTGCACTCTTGGGGTCTACCTTGGCTGCGGCATCGGCCTTGGGCTCAGGCTTTGCATCGGCCTTGGGCTCGTCCACTTTGTCGCCCGACTTGGCGCCCTTCTTGCCATACAAGGGGGCGTTCGGGTCCCAGTCTTTGTTTTTCTCAGCTTCAGCGGCATCAGAATCGGCCGAGCGGGCTTGGCCTTTGCTCAAAAACGGAATTGGCAATTTGGTGACGTAAATGGCGACCCCAAGTGCCACGGCCAAACCCACCACCAAACCGATGATGAAGCCCACCAAAGTACCACCGCGTTGCTGATTCATCCGCATCAAAATCTCCGTCGTGTTTACATGCTGGCTGGGGCAGACACACCCAACACCGCCAAGCCATTTTGCAACACCTGGGCTGTGGCAGCGACCAAGGCCAAGCGTGCTTTTTTCACCGCCTCGTCGTCCACCAAGATGCGCTCGGCGTCGTAGTAGCTGTGGTAGCTGGCCGCGAGGTCGCGCAAATAAAAGGTCACATCGTGCGGCGCAAAGTCGGCCGATGCCGCGCTCAGCATGGCGGGGTACTTGGCCAGTTGCAGCATGAGGGCTTGGGCTTGGGGGCTGTCGAGTGCAGACAAGTCCACGTCTTTGAGCGAGGCCACATGACCCCCGTCTTTCTCGGCCCAAGCACGCAGCACCGAGCAAATGCGGGCGTGTGCGTACTGCACGTAGTACACAGGGTTGTCGTTGTTCTTTTGCACCGCCAAGTCAACGTCAAAGGTGTACTCGGTGTCGGGCTTGCGACTCAGCAAGAAGAAGCGCACCGCGTCTTTGCTGGTCCACTCAATCAGGTCGCGCAAAGTCACGTAGCTGCCTGCGCGTTTGGAAATCTTCACCTCTTCGCCACCCCGCATCACGCGCACCATGGTGTGCAGCACGTAGTCGGGGTAGCCCTCGGGAATGCCGACATTGGCGGCTTGCAAACCTGCGCGCACGCGGGCGATGGTGCCGTGGTGGTCGGTGCCTTGGATGTTGACCACCTTGGTGTAGCCGCGCTCCCACTTGGTGATGTGGTAGGCCACATCTGGCACGAAGTAGGTGTAAGTGCCGTCGGTCTTTTTCATCACGCGGTCTTTGTCGTCGCCGTAGTCGGTGGACTTGAGCCACAGCGCGCCGTCTTGCTCGTAGGTTTTGCCCGCCGCTTGCAGGCGGCTCACCGCATCGGCCACTTTGCCGCTGGTG
>JAIXRH010000046.1 GCA_027485285.1 Comamonadaceae bacterium
CAGCGACAGCGGCATGGCCACCGCGCCCATCTGCATCACGGCCATGTAGGCCACCGCGGTTTCAAAGCGCTGCGGCAGCACGATGGCCACGCGGTCCCCGCGCTGCACACCCAGGCCCGTCAACACATGACTCAGCGCATCGGCTGCTTGCTGCAACTGGGCATAGCTGTAGGTGCGCGGGGCCACCTCTCGCCCACGGGTGTTTGGGGCCGCATGTTCAACAATGGCCACGCGCATGGCGGCGTCCTCTTGCAGCGCCCAACGACGGCTGCACACCTCAGCCATGTTGAATTGCGCTGGCACCTGCCAGCCAAAGCCTTGCTGCATTGCTTCGTAAAAATCGGCCATGTCTCGTGTCCTTATGATTGAAACAATGTACCCAATTCAAAAGCCTTCGCGCAGCGCGTTTGTCCCAATCCGTCACCTGAGTTACCACGTCTTGCAGTGGGGCACGCCCTCACCCGACAAAACGCCGCTGGTCATGGTGCACGGATGGATGGATGTGGCTGCGTCGTTTCAATTCGTCGTTGACGCCTTGAAAGACGACCATTGGGTCATCGCCCCCGATTGGCGCGGCTTTGGCTTGACCGATGTGCCCCCAACCGACAACTTCTGGTTTCCCGACTATTTGGCCGACCTCGACCAGTTGCTGGACCATCTCGTGGGCACACGCCCGGTGAACCTGCTGGGCCACAGCATGGGCGGCCATGTGGCGACCCTGTATGCAGGCATTCGGCCCGCGCGCATACACAGGCTCATCAACCTCGAAGGCTTTGGCTTGCCCGCCACCCGCCCTGCGCAAGCGCCGGGGCGCTTGGCCAAATGGATGGATGAGCTCAAAGCCTTGCATCGCGGCGACATCGACCTCAAGCCCTACCCCAGCCTCGAAGCGGTGGCTCAGCGCCTGATCAAAACCAACCCGCGTTTGGGCTCAGACAAAGCCCAATGGCTGGCCCAACACTGGGCGCGTGCCAACGCGCACGGCGAATGGCGCATCTTGGGTCATGCGGCCCACAAAGTGGTCAATGCCCAGCTGTTCAAAACCGATGAGACCCAGGCCATTTATGAGCGCATCACCGCACCCACCCTGTGCGTGGTGGCCAGCAGCGACAGCATCAGCCAATGGTGGAAAGACATCTACACCTTGGAGGAGTTCAAGCAGCGCATTGCCGCGGTGCCCCACATCCGCCATGCCGTGATGGAGGATGCGGGCCACATGCTGCACCACGACCAACCCGAGGCCTTGGCTCGGTTGATCGAGGAATTCTTACGTCATCCATCTGTCACATGACCCACTAAAATCGCGCGTTCACTTTTTCAAATCCACGTCATGACCCGCCCCGCCAAACTCCGCGCCACCCTGGCTGCTTTAGCCATTGTTGGCACTTTCGGCCTAGACGCCGCAGCAGCGGCAGACAGCAGCATGTACGGTTTACAACCCTGCCCTGACAGTTTGGCGGTGCAAGGCGGTGCCGACCCCTCCAGAAAATGGGATGTGTCGCTCTCGCCTTACACCTTCCATTGGAGCGGCCCCAGCCCCGAACACAAACCAGTCAAGCTGGTGTCACTGGACAGGCAACTCCAAGGCGGCAGATTTTGTGGACTGGCGCTGTTCACCAACTCGTTTGGTCAGCCATCGGCCTATGGCTATGTGGGTCAGCAGTGGAACAACATTTTGGGCAACCCCAAGCTGTTCAGCAAAGTCTCCGCTGGCTTCATCTATGGCTACAAAGGCAAGCACAAAGATGCCATCGACTTCAACTCGTCTGGCATAGCCCCCGCCATCATTCCTTCTTTGGGGTATGCCTTCTCGCCTCAAGATTCTGCGCAAGTCTTCCTGCTCGGAACCGCGGGGTTGACCTTCGCCTACGTGCGCGGCTTCTGAGCACCGGCCCGAACGTGAGAAAATCTGCGGTTTCCCCAGCCAACTAAAGAAGACCGCATCATGGAAGCAGAACGCATCAACCTCATTGGATCTACCCTCGCCGACCTGAGCGTGCGCACGGTCGATCTTCGGAGGTATCTTTGACTACGATGCCAAATCTGAGCGCCTGCGCACTGTCAACGCCTCGCTAGAAGACCCCACGGTCTGGAACGACCCCAAAAAAGCCCAAGAGCTGGGTCGTGAGAAGAAAGCCCTCGATGGCGTGGTCGTCACCCTCACTCGCCTGACCCAAGAGCTGGAAGACAACGCCGAGTTGTTTGAGATGAGCAAAGCCGACAACGACGAAGACGGCTTAATCACCATTGAGACCGACACCCAAGGCTTGGTCAAGACCATCGAAGAGCTCGAATTCCGCCGCATGTTCAGCAACGAAGCGGACCCGCTCAATTGCTTCCTCGACATCCAAGCCGGTGCCGGTGGCACCGAAGCCTGCGACTGGGCCAGCATGCTGCTGCGCCAGTACCTCAAGTACGCCGAACGCAAGGGCTTCAAAACCACCGTCGAAGACGAGTCTGCGGGCGACGTGGCCGGCATCAAGGGCGCGACCATCAAGATCGAAGGCGAATACGCCTTTGGTTTGCTGCGCACCGAAACCGGCGTGCACCGCTTGGTGCGCAAATCACCGTTTGACAGCTCGGGCGGTCGCCACACCTCGTTTGCCTCGGTGTTTGTGTACCCCGAGATTGATGACTCGATTGAGATCGACATCAATCCTTCAGACGTGCGCACCGACACCTACCGCGCCTCTGGCGCGGGTGGTCAGCACATCAACAAAACCGACTCTGCCGTGCGTTTGACCCACCTACCCACAGGTATCGTGGTGCAGTGTCAAGACGGCCGTAGCCAGCACAGCAACCGCGACGTGGCGTGGAAACGCCTGCGCTCGCGCTTGTACGACTTTGAGATGCGCAAGCGCCAAGAAGAACAACAAAAGCTCGAAGACACCAAGACCGATGTGGGTTGGGGTCACCAAATTCGCAGCTACGTGCTGGACAACAGCCGCATCAAAGACTTGCGCACCAACGTGGAAGTCTCGGCCACACAAAAAGTCTTGGACGGCGACCTCGATGCTTTCATCGAAGCGTCACTCAAGCAAGGAATTTGAGGTAATTTATGCACCGCGAAGGCACAGCCCCCTTGATTCAACGCGCCGACTACACCGCGCCCGCGTTTTGGATCGACACCGTCGACCTGACGTTTGACCTTGATCCCGCCAAGACCCGCGTGCTCAACCAAATGCGCGTGCGCCGCAACCCGGACGTGGCGGCCCAGCCCCTGCGTTTGGATGGCGACGAGCTCAACCTCGCGCGCGTGTTGGTGAATGGCCAAGGCACGTCTTTCAAAATGGACGGCAGCCAGTTGGTGCTGGAAAACTTGCCCGAGGGCACGGATGCGTTCGAGTTGGAAATCTTCACCACTTGCACCCCCGCGAAAAACACCAAGCTCATGGGCTTGTATGTGAGCAACGACTCGTTCTTCACGCAGTGCGAGGCGGAGGGCTTTAGACGCATCACCTATTTCTTGGACCGCCCCGATGTGATGTCGCACTACAGCGTCACTCTGCGCGCTGACAAAAAAGCATTCCCTGTCTTGCTGAGCAATGGCAACTTGGTGGAAGAAGGCCACCTGGACCAAGGCCGCCACTTTGCCAAGTGGGTCGACCCCCACAAAAAGCCCTGCTACCTGTTTGCCTTGGTGGCAGGTCAGTTTGTGTGCCGCGAACAGCGCGTCAAAGCGCCATCGGGCAAGGAGCACTTGTTGCAGGTCTTTGTTCGCTCTGGCGATTTGGACAAAACCGAACACGCCATGAACTCGCTGATGGCCAGCATCAAGTGGGATGAGCAGCGCTTTGGTTTGAGCCTGGACTTGGAACGCTTCATGATTGTGGCCACCAGCGACTTCAACATGGGCGCGATGGAGAACAAGGGCCTCAACATCTTCAACACCAAGTTTGTGTTGGCCAACTCTGCCACCGCCACCGACATGGACTACGCCAACATCGAAAGCGTGGTTGGCCACGAATACTTCCACAACTGGACCGGGAACCGCGTGACCTGCCGCGACTGGTTTCAGCTCTCGCTCAAAGAAGGCCTCACAGTTTTCCGCGACCAAGAGTTCAGCCAAGACTTGGCGGCTGACGCGTTGAAAGACAACGCGCTTGATCACGCGCATGGGTTATCAGCCGCTGCTTCTGCCAAAGCCGTCAAGCGCATCGAAGACGTGCGCCTGCTTCGCACCGCACAGTTCCCAGAAGACGCAGGCCCGATGGCCCACCCCGTGCGGCCTGACAGCTATGTCGAGATCAACAATTTCTACACCGTCACGATTTACGAAAAAGGCTCTGAGGTTGTGCGCATGATGCAGACCCTGACCTCACGTCAAGGCTTTGCCAAGGGCATGTCGCTGTACTTCGCGCGCCACGATGGCCAAGCCGTGACGTGCGACGACTTCGCCCAATCGATTGCCGATGCCAACCCTGGCTCAGCACTCGCCACACACCTGACGCAGTTCAAGCGTTGGTATGCGCAGGCGGGCACGCCCCGCGTGCAAGCTGCTGGCAGCTACAACCCCGACACCCGCACCTACACACTCTCGTTGAGCCAAAGCTGCCCACCCAGCCCAGGCCAAGACCACAAAGAACCGTTTGTCATTCCCGTGCAATTTGGTTTGCTGGGTGGCGATGGCCGCGAGTTGTTGCAGACGCAACTCTTGGTGCTCACCGAAGCCACGCAAAGCTTTGAATTCAAGGACTTGTCATTGCAGGCCGACGAAGAGCCCGTGCCATCCCTCTTGCGCGGCTTCAGCGCCCCTGTGTTGCTCGAGAGCGACTTCACGGCCCCACAACTGCTCACCCTCCTCGCGCATGACACCGACCCGTTCAACCAATGGGAAGCCGCGCAACGCCTCTGCCTGAGCGCCGCACTCACCGCCGTGGCATCTCGCGACGAGCCCACGCACGTGCTGGACGCCGCCTTGATACAAGCCCTGCGCACCGTGCTGCGTCACCCTGCCTTGGACGCTGCGTTCAAAGATTTGCTGCTCACCTTGCCGTCTGAAACCTACATCGCGGAACAGCTCGATGTGGTGGACCCTCAACGCATCCACACTGTGCGCGAAGCCATGCGTGCACAACTCGCCCGCGAGTTGCACGACGACTGGGCGTGGGCCTTTGCGGCGCACAAAGACAACGGTGCTTTCAACCCCGACCCTGTGTCGAGCGGCCGTCGCGCCTTGAGCGGCATGGCCCTCACCATGTTGTGTTTGGATGCACGCACCACAGGCGACGCGGTGTGGCCAGGCCGCACCTTCCAGTGCTTCAAAGACGCACACAACATGACCGACCGCTTCAACGCCTTGTCGGCTTTGGTCAGCTCAGGTCACGCGCTGGCTGTTGATGCCCTGCAAAGCTTCTACAACCTGTTCCGCAACGAAGCCTTGGTGATGGACAAGTGGTTTGCCCTACAAGCAGGCAGCACCGACCGTGGTGGCCACATCTTGTCGCTGGTGCGCAACCTCATGCTGCACCCCGACTTCCACATCAAAAACCCCAACCGCGCCCGCAGCTTGATCTTCAGTTTCTGCAGCGCCAACCCCGGCGCATTCCACCGCAGCGATGCGGCGGGCTATGTGTTCTGGAGCGAACGCGTGTTGGAGCTCGATGCCTTCAACCCTCAGGTCGCCGCCCGTTTGGCCCGCGCCTTGGACCGTTGGCGCAAACTGGCCGAACCCTACCGTACCGCCGCGCACGAAGCCATCAAACGCGTCGCTGCCAAAACCGATTTAAGCAACGATGTGCGCGAAGTGGTTTCGCGCGCACTCGCCAACTGAGGACTTGTCATGTCTGTTTCACTCACCCGCTATCTGGTCGAACAACAACGCGCCAAAGGCCTCATTCCCTCAGAGCTGCGTTTGTTGCTCGAAGTCGTGGCACGCGCTTGTAAAAGCATCAGCCACGCTGTGAACAAAGGTGCCTTGGGCAGCGAACTGGGCGATGTCATGGGCTCGGCCGGCAGCGAAAACGTGCAAGGCGAAGTCCAAAAGAAACTCGACATCATCGCCAACGATGTGTTGATTGAGGCCAACGAATGGGGCGGCCACTTGGCGGCCATGGCGTCCGAAGAAATGGACAACATCCACGTTGTGCCCAACCGCTACCCCCAAGGCGAATACCTGTTGATGTTTGACCCACTCGATGGTTCGAGCAACATCGAAGTCAACGTGAGCATCGGCACCATCTTCAGCGTGCTGAAAAAAGTCGATGCCAGCAAAGCCGTGAGCGAAGCCGACTTCTTGCAACCCGGCACCCAACAAGTGGCCGCAGGCTATTGCGTCTACGGCCCCCAAACGACGTTGGTGCTGACGGTGGGTGACGGCGTGGCCATGTTCACCTTGGACCGCGAGCAAGGCTCATTTGTGTTGACCCATGAAAACGTCAAAGTGCCTGAGGACACCCAAGAGTTCGCCATCAACATGAGCAACATGCGCCACTGGGACGAGCCCGTCAAGCGCTACATCGACGAATGTTTGGCGGGTGTTGAAGGCCCACGCGGCAAAAACTTCAACATGCGTTGGATTGCCTCCATGGTGGCCGATGTGCACCGCATCCTCACACGCGGTGGTGTGTTCATGTACCCCTGGGACAAGCGCGAGCCAGGCAAAGCCGGCAAGCTGCGTTTGATGTACGAAGCCAACCCCATGAGCTGGCTGATCGAACAAGCCGGTGGCGCATCGACCAACGGCCAGCAGCGCATCTTAGACATCCAACCCACCGAGCTGCACCAACGGGTCAGCGTGATCTTGGGCTCGAAGAACGAGGTGGATCGCGTCACGCGCTACCACACCGCCCCCTGAGTTTGAACCTGCGCTGATCAAAGGCCCGCTTAGCGGGCTTTTTTTATGTCCAACAGCGTTTGAAAACCCTCTTGACAGACTTTGACTTTTCGTCGATATTTATTTTAATATTGAAATATCTAATCTAGAAATAACTTTGGAGCGTTGCATGAACATCGTCTGTATTGGTGGCGGCCCTGCTGGCTTGTACTTTGGCCTGCTGATGAAAGCGCGTTGGCCGGAGCACCAGATCACCGTGGTCGAGCGCAATTTGCCCTATGACACCTTTGGTTGGGGTGTCGTGTTCTCAGATGCCACGATGGACAACATGCGCCAATGGGACAGCAGCACGGCCGACCAAATTCAAGAAGCCTTCAACCACTGGGATGACATTGAGCTGCTCTTCAAGGGGCGAACCATTCGCTCGGGCGGTCATGGCTTTGTCGGCATTGGACGCAAAAAACTCTTGAATATTTTGCAAGCCCGTTGCGAAGCCTTGGGCGTCATTTTGAAATTTGATTGCGAGGTCAACTCCGACCTCGATTTCCCCGATGCCGACTTGATCCTTGCCAGCGATGGTGTCAACTCCAAGATTCGCACCCAGTATGAAGACGTTTTCAAACCCAACATCGTCACGCGGCCCAACCGTTTTATCTGGCTAGGCACCCATCGCCAATACGACGCCTTCACCTTTGACTTCCAAAAAACCGAGCACGGCTGGTTTCAGGCGCACATTTACAAGTTCGACGATGACACGTCGACATTCATTGCCGAGTGTCCCGAGCATGTGTGGCTGGCTCACGGCTTGGACAAAGCCGATCAAGCCGAATCGATCGCGTTTTGCGAAAAAGTATTCGCTGGCAACTTACAGGGCGCCAAGTTGATGACGAATTCACGGCATCTGCGCGGCTCGGCCTGGCTGAACTTCCAACGCGTGGTGTGTGAGCACTGGTGGCTCAAAAACAAACACGGCAGCCATGTGGTGCTCATGGGCGATGCTGTCCACACCGCGCACTTCGCGATTGGCTCGGGCACCAAACTGGCGCTAGAAGATGCGATTGAACTGACACGCCAATTTGAGATCCATGGCTGTGAGGCAGGCCAGATTGCTCAAGTGCTGACGGACTACCAAGAGAGCCGCCGCATTGAAACCCTGAAAATTCAAAACGCTGCTTGGAACGCCATGGAATGGTTTGAGGTGTGCGGTGAGCGTTACTGCGACCAACTCGAACCCGAGCAGTTCATGTACTCGATGTTGACGCGCAGCCAGCGCATCAGCCACGAGAACCTGCGCCTGCGCGACAAAGGCTGGTTGGATGGCTACGAGCAGTGGTTTGCCAAACGCGCTTTGGCGCAAGCCGCCCCCGTTGCGGCACATACACCGCCCATGTTTACCCCTTACACCGTGCGATCCGTCACGCTCAAAAATCGTGTGGTCGTCTCACCGATGGCGCAATATTCTGCGCAAGACGGCATGCCCACGGACTTCCACTTGGTCCACCTCGGCGCGCGTGCAATGGGCGGTGCAGCCATGGTGTTTGCCGAAATGATCTGTGTCAGTGCAGACGCACGCATCACCCCCGGTTGCCCCGGCTTGTGGAATGACGCACAGACACAGGCTTGGAAAAAAATTGTCGACTGGGCGCATCACAACAGCGACGCACGCATGGCCGTGCAGCTAGGCCATGCAGGCGCCAAAGGCTCCACACGACGTGCGTGGGACGGCATTGACCAACCCCTGGCCGCCGATGACACCGAACCCAACTGGCCTCTGATCAGCGCCTCACCCCAGCAATATGTGGCGGACGTGAGCCAATTTTCACGCGCCATGACCGAGGCAGACATGGCCCGCGTGACCGCCGACTTTGCATCGGCGACGCAGCGCGCGGCAGAGGCTGGCTTTGACTGGTTGGAGCTGCACTGCGCCCACGGCTATTTGTTGTCGAGCTTCATTTCTCCCCTGACCAACCATCGCACGGATGCTTATGGCGGCAGCTTAGACAACCGTTTGCGCTACCCGATCGAGGTGTTCACCGCGGTGCGCGCCGCATGGCCGAAGCACCTGCCCATGTCGGTGCGAATTTCTGCCCACGATTGGGTGGCAGGCGGCATCACACCTGCCGACGCGGTGCAGATCGCCAAAGCCTTCAAGGCAGCGGGTGCCGACGTGATTGATTGCTCGTCCGGTCAGGTGAGCAAGCAAGAAAAGCCGGTATTTGGACGCATGTTTCAAACCCCGTTTGCCGACCGCATCCGCCAAGAGGCGGGTATCGCCACCATCGCGGTGGGTGCGATCAGCGAAGCCGATCATGTGAACAGCATCATCGCCGCCGGTCGTGCGGACTTGTGCGCCGTCGCGCGTCCGCATTTGGCCAACCCCGCGTGGACCTTGACCGAAGCCGCCCGCATTGGCTACCAAGCCATCGCCTGGCCCAAGCCCTACATTTCGGGAAAGCGACAACTCGAATCCAATTTTGAGCGTGCGGCAGCGCAATCAGCGGCTGCCAATCAAGGACCTAAATGACGATGACGATCACCAGCAGCAATCTTCCCCTTCAGCAGCGCCACGCTGTTGTCACTGGCGCTTCGCGAGGCATAGGCGCAGCCATTGCGCGACAACTCGCCCACGCCGGTGCGCAACTGACCCTGATCGGCAGATCGCATGAACGCCTAGACACGATCGCCGCCGAACTCCAAGCGCTCACACAGGTGCACATCGCAGCGGTTGACGTGACCGACAACGCGGCCGTGCAAGCCGCCATGCAGGCGGCAGAAAAAGCACTCGGGCCTATCCACATCTTGGTCAACAACGCTGGACAAGCGACCAGCCAACCGTTTGAGAAAACAGACTTTGCCCTGTGGCAAGCCATGCTCAACATCAACCTCACCGGCACTTACACCTGCACCCATGCAGCCCTGCCCTCGATGCTCAGAGCAGCGGCGGCAGGCACGCCAGGCCGCATCATTCACATCGCCAGCACCGCGGGGCTGCAAGGCTACGCTTATGTGAGTGCCTACACGGCCGCCAAACATGGTGTCATTGGTCTCACCAAGGCCTTGGCCCTCGAACTGGCCCGCAAGAACATCACCGTCAACGCCCTCTGTCCAGGCTACACCGAGACCGACATCGTGCAAACGGCGATAGACACCATCGTCGCAAAAACCGGAAAAACTGCGCAGCAAGCACATGACACCTTGGCCGCCAGCAACCCGCAACAACGCTTGGTGCAACCCGAAGAAATCGCCCAGGCGGTGGTGTGGCTGTGCAGCGCGGGCAGCGGTTCGATCAATGGACAAGCGATCGCCATCGACGGCGGGGAGTTAGCGGGATGACCCTCATCGTCGAAACGCAAGACCAAGAGCTGCGCGCCCATGCAGACCAACACGCCTCCCTGCGTTTGTGGCTTCGCTTGCTGTCGTGCACCACGCTCGTCGAGGAAACGATTCGCCAAAAGCTGCGCGAGCAATTCAACATCACTTTGTCGCGCTTTGATTTGATGGCACAACTCGAACGTCACAAAGAAGGGCTGACCATGGGTGAGCTGTCGCGTCGCATGATGGTGAGTGGCGGCAACATCACCGTGATCGTGGACCAATTGGAAAAAGAACAACTGGTGCAGCGCCAAGTCGCGGCCACCGATCGGCGTTCGTTTCGCGTCCTGCTGACCGCCTCAGGACGCAAATCATTTGCACGCATGGCCCTCGCCCATGAGCGTTGGGTGGTCGACCTGTTCAGCGGACTCGACGAGCGCGCGCAAGAACAACTCAACCAACTGTTAGGCCATCTGAAAGCCGGCATTCATCGCCAAAACGCTCCCCTCATCGCCAAGGAAAAACCATGAGCCAACGCTACTTACCAGGTCAACCTCACCAACTGCCACGGCATCGACACGGCTTGGCCCACTACCAAGGGCAGCATGTGTTGTTTGCGTTCAAGGACGGCGTCGCCACCATCTCCCTGAACCGGCCTGAGCGCAAAAACCCCTTGTCATTCGAGTCGTATGCGGAGCTCAGGGACTTGTTTCGTGCCATGGGTGACGCCGATGATGTCCATGCCATTGTGATCACGGGTGCTGGCGACAACTTCTGCTCGGGAGGTGACGTCCATGAAATCATTGGTCCACTGACCCAACTCGACATGCCGGGCCTGCTGAGCTTCACCCGCATGACGGGTGATGTGATCAAAGCCATGCGTGCCTGTCCACAACCCATCATCGCGGCGATTGACGGCATCTGCGCGGGAGCGGGCGCGCTGCTGGCCTTGGCCTCTGACCTGCGCTATGGCACAGAGCGCAGCAAAACCTATTTCTTGTTCAACAAAGTTGGCCTCGCGGGGTGCGACATGGGCGCCTGCGCGTTGTTGCCGCGCGTGATTGGTCAAGGGCGCGCCTCCGAATTGCTTTACTCGGGTCGCGGCTTACCCGGTGCAGAAGCCGAGCGCTGGGGGTTTTACAACCGCCTCTGCACGCCCAATGAGGTGTTGTCACAAGCCCAAGCCATGGCCCATGATTTGGCAACTGGCCCCACCTTCGCCAACAGCATGACAAAGAAGATGCTGCAACAAGAATGGAACATGGGCGTGGACGAAGCCATTGAAGCAGAAGCACAAGCGCAAGCCATTTGCATGATGACGAATGACTTCCACCGGGCCTATCACGCCTTTGTGGCCAAACAAAAACCTGTGTTTGAAGGAGATTGATGTGAACGCCAATCGCCAGATGGACTGGCCCTTTTTTGATCCGCACCACCGTCAACTCAAGCAAGACTTGAGCACTTGGGCCACCACACACATCGAACACGCGCACGCAGATGACGCCAACGTGGACGCCCAGTGCCAACACTTGGTGCGCCAACTGGGCGAGGCGGGCTGGCTGCGCCATGCCATCGCTGGCAAAGCCTACGGCGGCTTGAACGACAGCATCGACACCCGCAGCATTTGCTTGCTGCGCGAAGAACTGGCGTGGCACCACGGCTTGGCGGACTTCGCGTTTGCCATGCAAGGCCTGGGCTCGGGCGCGATCAGTTTGTTTGGCTCTGAAACACAAAAACAACATTACCTGCCCCGCGTTGCAGGTGGCGACGCCATCGCGGCATTCGCCTTGAGTGAGCCAGAGGCTGGCTCGGATGTGGCCGCCATGCGTTGCAGTGCGCAGCGTGTAGGCGATGGCTATGTGCTGAATGGCGAGAAGACTTGGATTTCCAATGGCGGCATTGCCGACTTTTATGTGGTGTTTGCGCGCACCGATGACGCCCCCGGCGCCAAAGGGATCAGCGCCTTCATCGTTGACGCCAACTGCCCAGGGTTAGAAATCGCCGAACGCATTGATGTGGTGGCCCCCCATCCACTGGCACGTTTGCGTTTTGTGAATGCACACGTTCCCGCCAGCCATCGCATTGGCGAAAGTGGTGGCGGCTTCAAAGTGGCCATGGCGACCTTGGATGTGTTTCGCACCTCGGTGGCAGCTGCAGCGCTGGGGTTTGCTGCGCGCGCGTTGCATGAGTCCTTGCAATGGGTCAAGCAACGTCGCATGTTTGGCCAAGCGTTGGCAGATTTTCAAATCACGCAAACCAAATTGGCCGACATGGCCACCCTGCTGGATGCCGCCCGCTTGTTGACCTACCGCGCAGCGTGGCTGCGCGATCAAGGGGAACGCATCACCCAAGAAGCGGCCATGGCCAAGTTGACAGCGACCGAGAACGCCCAACGCATCATTGACATGGCCGTGCAATTGCATGGCGGCATGGGGGTGAAGAAGGGTTGCATGGTCGAGTCGCTCTACCGTGAAATCCGTGCACTTCGCATTTATGAAGGTGCGACAGAGGTGCAGCAACTCATCATTGGACGCGAGCTACTCAAAGCGAATTGAGGTTCCTATGCCATCACACGCCCTCCTGCCCTCATCCCATGTCGACACCTATGTGCGCGAGCAGTTACCGCCAAAAGACCAGTGGCCGGAATTTATCTTCGAGCGGCCAGAGCTGCAGTACCCCGCGTTACTGAATGTCACCTCCGAGCTGGTGGATGTGCATGTGGCACAAGGCCACGGCAGCAGACCAGCGCTGCACGGGCACGATGGCCAAGCACCCTTCAGTTGGACCTATGCCGAACTTCAAGACCGCGTGAACCGCATCGCCCAGGTGCTGACACAGGACATGGGCTTGGTCGCAGGCAACCGTTTGCTCCTGCGCGGGGCGAACACCCCCATGATGGCCGCCTGCTTTTTGGCAGGCCTGAAAGCGGGGTTGGTGATGGTGCCCACCATGCCCTTGCTGCGTGCTGCCGAACTGCATCAGGTGATTCAAAAAGCCAAGATCGTGGCAGCGCTGTGTGTCCACCACTTAGGCGAAGAGCTCGGCTATTGCCAAGACACGCGCCATCCGCAGCACGCGCCAGAACTGAAGCAGGTGCTGCACTTTGGCGCAAGCGATGGCAGCGGCTTAGAAGGCTTGATGCGCCAACACGCAGCCCCCTTCACCGCACACCCCACCTCACGCGACGACGCCTGCCTGATCGCCTTCACCAGCGGCACCACCGGCAGCCCCAAGGGCACGGTCCACTTTCACCGCGATGTGTTGGCCATGTGCGATTTGTTTCCGCGTCACATCTTGCACATGACGCCAGCCGATGTGGTGTGCGGCACCCCGCCCATGGCCTTCACCTTTGGTTTGGGTGGCTTGCTGGCCTTTCCCTTGCGCTTCGGTGCTTCCACCGTGTTGCTTGAAAAGCACACGCCCGAGTCCTTGCTTCAAACCATCGCCACGTACCGCATCACCCAGTGCTACACCGCGCCAACCTTCTATCGGCAAATGGCGGCCTTGGCGCGCAAGTTTGACCTGCAAAGCTTGCGTCACCCGGTGTCTGCCGGCGAGGCCTTGCCTGATGCCACGCGACAACTGTGGAAAGAACAAACAGGCATCGACATCACCGATGGCATCGGCGGCACCGAGATGATTCACATCTACATCTCCAGTGCGGGGGCACAGGTGCGAGCAGGCAGCATTGGACAAGTGGTGCCAGGCTACATCGCACACATCGTGGATGACCACATGCAAGAAGTGCCGCCAGGCACACCGGGCCGCTTGGCCGTGCGCGGCCCCACAGGCTGTCGGTATTTGAACGATGCAAGGCAAACCCACTACGTGAAGGACGGATGGAACCTGCCTGGCGACACGTTCTCGATGGATGCCGACGGCTACTTCTATTACCTCGCTCGCAATGACGACATGATCATCTCGGCGGGCTACAACATTGCAGGACCAGAAGTCGAAAGTGCCTTGATGCAACACCCTGCTGTGGCCGAGTGTGGCGTGATCGGTGTGCCCGACCCAGAGCGCGGGCAGATTGTGATGGCCTATGTCTCGCTCAAACCTGAATTCATCGGCGACGATGAGATGGTTGAGACCTTGCAAAATTTTGTAAAGCAACAGATTGCGCCCTTCAAATACCCGAGGCGCATTCAATTCATACCGGCCTTGCCGCGCACAGAAACTGGCAAGTTGCAACGTTTTCGCCTGCGACAACTCTCGGCAGACCATTAACGCGAAGGACACCCCATGTGGAAAGTTTTACAACCCGAAGGATGGCTGGCGCCCAAGGGCTATGCCAACGGCATAGAAGCCCGGGGTCGGCAAATTTATGTGGCGGGCATGATCGGCTGGAATGGCCAAGCCCAATTCGAGTCCGACGACTTTGTCGCACAGTGCAAGCAAGCCCTGCAAAACATCGTGGACACTTTGGCCTGCGCACAAGCGGGGCCAGAGCACATCGTTCGCATGACGTGGTATGTCAAAAACAAAAAGGAATACCTCAGCAGAGCGCGCGAACTCGGACAGGCCTACCAACAGGTGATCGGTCGCCACTACCCCGTGATGACCTTGGTGCAAGTGGCTGATTTGGTGGAAGACCGTGCACTGGTGGAAATTGAAGCCACTGCCGTCGTACCCGACTGAACCACCTCTTCAATCAGGTTTTGACGGCGTGCTTTTTGAAGTGTTCGATGAACGCTTCCACAGCGACCGGTGTGGGCGCTGCGAGTGGCGTGATTGCGACGATTTCGCGCTCCACCACCGGCCCCACCAATGCCACTGTCGCGATAGACAGCGCCTGGGACGCGGCCTGAGCGCGCGAAATTGCATAGGAAGGCAAGATCGATACGCCTTGCCCCTCGGCCACCAAGCCCAACGCGGTGGCGACTTGCGACACCTCATAGGCAGGTTTGAGGTGCTTGCACCATTTGGCGATGGTCTTGTCGACCAATGAGCGCAGGCCACTGCCATGCCGCATCAAAATCAGCGGCTCCTCCATCAAACTCGGCCATGCCACCTCACGCGCTTGCGCCAGCGGGTGATCCACATGGCAAGCCAACATCAATTTATCGACATACAACAGGTGCGTCGACAAATCTGCCACATCACTGTGGGCCGTGCCAACTGCCATGTCGACCTCGCCACGTCGCACCAAGTCAGGCAAGGAATCGATCGGCGCATCCATCAGCACCACCGTCACTTGGGGATGTTGGGCGCGAAAACTGGCAATCACTTTCGGGAATAAAGCACTCGCCAGCAAGGGCGACGCAGCGACGCTCAGTTGCGAGGCTTTGAGTCGTTGCGACTGCTGAAGGCTGGTGATCCCGCTGTCCAACTGACTGAACACCTGCTCGACCGTCGGTAAAAACTGTTGGCCTGCCTGGGTCAACAGAACGCGACGGGTGGTGCGCTCGAACAAGCGCATGCCCAAATCGTCCTCCAGGCTGCGCACCAACATGGAGAGTGCCGACGGGGTGAGGTGCAGCCGCGTCGCGGCGCGTGTCATGCTGGACTCTTGCGCCACGGCTAAGAAGGCGCGCAATTGACGAAGGCTCAGGTTGGAGCTGGCAAGTTTGAAAGGCATGGACAGAGTTTATGCGCCTAGGCGCTGAGCCAGATTGAACAGCTGCGCTGCACAATCGTTCAATTTTTATCGTTAGGTGACTTGTCCATTCTTTGCTCCAATCAACGGGTGATGCAGACAACCCCCGCCTCCCCCACCCTGCGCCGTGAAGACGCGGCGCTGCTGCGCGGTGAGGCTTGCTTTGGGCAAGATCTGGTTTTGCCCGATGCCATGCACCTGGTTTTTGTGCGCAGCCCACAAGCCCATGCACGCATCACGCACATCGATGCCTCAGCCGCGCTGCGCCTACCCGGCATACGCGCCGTGTTGTTCGCCCAAGACTTGGGCCTGCATGCCATGCCTGCCATCAACCCGCTGCTGCCCTTGCTGCACGACGTGCGCTTCGCGTTGCTCGCGCATGAAACCGTGGCTTACGTGGGGCAAGTGCTTGCAGTCGTGGTGGCCGAGACCCTGCCACAAGCCAGGCATGCTGCATCGCAAGTGCAGTTGTCCTTGCAGCCCCTTGCCGTCAGCCGCGACTTTGATGCACAAAGCCCAGTCATCACACGCACACACCACCACCACGGCGAACTTCCCCATCACGCCCCCTCAGCCAGCGTTCATTTAAAGGTCCCTCGACTTACCGCGATGCCGATGGAGCCACGCGCCAGCAGCGCGTCTTGGGACCACGACACGCAACAGCTCACCCTGTGGCTAGCGACTCAAACGCCCTCCAGAGCACAAGCCGACGCGGCCCATGTGCTGGGTGTGGACGTGGCGCAAGTGCATGTCATCTGCCCTGAGGTCGGCGGTGCGTTTGGTGCGCGGGCATCGGTCAGCCCCGAAGACCTGTTGGTCGCGTTGACGGCGCAGCATTTACGCAGCACGGTGCGCTGGACCTCATCACGGTCAGAGGATTTTCTGGCGGGCATGCAAGGCCGTGGGGCGCAGCTCGAGGGACAGTTGTGGGTGGACGCGCAAGGCCACCTGCAAGGACTCGCAGCCCAGCTGCATTTCACACTGGGCGCTTGGCTGCCCTACTCAGGCGTGGTGCCTGTGCGCAATGCGGCGCGCATCTTGCCTGGCCCGTATGCGCTGCGTCATTTAAAAATTGACGGCATCGCCACACGTGCCAACGCCGCCCCTGTGAACATTTATCGTGGCGCTGGGCGACCCGAAGCAGCCTTGCTGATGGAGACCTTGATCGACATGGCAGCGCGCCATCACAACCTGGACCCCGTGGACTTGCGTTTGAAAAACTTGGTGCCCGCCCACGCCATGCCCTTCACCACGGCGAACGGTGAACTCCTCGATTCCGGTGACTACGCCCAAGCGCTGACCCAGGCCTGCGAACGCTTTGGCTACGCACATGAACGCGCTGAACAACAAAGACGGCGAGCGCTGGGTGAATGCGTGGGCCTTGGGGTCGCGATGTACATCGAGCCGTGTGGTCAGGGGTGGGAATCCGCGCGCGTCACGCTGCACAGCGATGGACGCGTGACTGTGGCCAGCGGCTCTCCCGCACAAGGTCAAGGACACGCCACGACCTATGCGCAAATTGCCGCAGACAGTTTGGGTTGCGATGTGCAGCAGATTGAGGTGCTGATGGGGGATTCGCAAACGTGCCCCGTGGGCATTGGTGCCTTGGCCAGTCGCAGCACCGCCATCGCGGGCAGCGCCATCGTGCAAGCCTGCGCCAATGTGCAAGCCCAAGCGCGTCAAGGGGCGGCCTATCCCATCACTGCCGAGGAGCGATTCACGGCCCAAGAGGCGTGGAGCTATGGCTGCGTGATGCTGCGCTTGCGCATCGATACAGACACGGGCACACCCACCATCGAGCGCGTGGTCTGGGTAGACGATGCTGGGCATATTGCCCAACCCACCTTGGCCCATGGGCAGCTCATCGGCGGGGCAGCCCAAGGTCTGGGTCAAGCCCTGATGGAGCAGCTCATTTATAACGAACAGGGTCAGCTCGTCACCGGCTCCTTGATGGACTACGCCATCCCGCGCGCCAGTGACATGCCAGAGATCGACATGGTGTCGATGCACACCCCCAGTCCCCACAACTTGCTGGGCGCCAAAGGCGTCGGTGAAGCTGGATGCATCGGCATCCCTGCTGCCTTGATGAATGCCGCACGCGATGCCTTGTCACCCCAAGGCGAAGCAGATCTTCAGTTGCCACTCACGCCAGAGCAACTCTGGCAGGCCATGCACACCACTCAACCCAAGGAGAAATCATGAAATACAAAAAATCAGAAGCCAAAGAATACGCACGCGAGCACATGGTGGGGGTCTGGGCCGCCAACCTCACGCCCTTTGATGACGCGCTGAAGCTGGATGAAAAAGCCTATCGCGAGAACTTGAACCACTGGATCAACACCCTCAACTTGGGTGGCTTGTTCATCGCGGGCAAACAAGCCGAATTTTTTTCGATGAGCTTGGTGGAACGCAAACGACTGATGGCGTTGTCCGTCGAGGTAGCGCACGAAGCAGGCAATCGCCAAGGCAAAGGCCACTGCGGCATCGTCACCTCTTGCTCGGACACCAACTTGGATGTGGTGCTGGACTTGGCCCAACATTCACAAGACATTGGCGCCGACTATGTGATCGTGCACAGCCCGGTGCTGCACTTTGGTGCCGACACGGAAGAGACCATTTACGAGTACTACCGCTATTTGTCTGAAAAGATTGACATCGGCTTGGCCATGTGGAACCACCCGGACTGTGGCTATGTGATGAGCCCCGAGCTATGTGCCCGCATCGCCGACCTGCCCAATGTGGTCGCCATCAAATACAGCACAGACCGCGACAAGTACAAACGCCTCACCGAGATGGTGGGCCACAAAATCCATGTCAGCAACCCAGATGAGCCCGATTGGCTTGAGAACATCATGGACTATGGCTGGAAGCTTTACCTCTGTTCAACCCCACCGTTCTTGCTGCAAACAGCCACAGACCAACGCATGAACGCGTACACCCAACTTGCTTTTGCCGGCAAGTTCGACGAAGCGCGCCAAGTGCGCGACAGCTTGAACCCCGTGCGTGAGGCCTTCAAGCAGTCCAAGCCCAAAGGCAAGCCGCAAGCCCATGCCAAATATTGGCAAGAGCTCATTGGTCAACACGGCGGTCCCGTGCGCCGCCCTTTGTTGCAGCTGACCGAGGCGGAGCGCGAAGCCACGCGACAAGCCGTCGCACGATCAGGTCTGAAACTGTCATAAATTTCGTGCACACCGTCCCACTCACCCTGCATCTGAACCACCGAGCCGTGTCGCTCGAGGTGGCGCCGTCGTCCCTGCTGATCGATGTGCTGCGCGAGCAATGCCAACTCACAGGGACACACCAAGGCTGCGACACCGCCCAGTGCGGCGCCTGCACCGTGTTGGTCAACGACCAAGCCATCAAATCTTGCAACCGCTTGGCAATGCAATGCGATAAACAATCGGTGCTGACGATTGAGGGCGTAGCCCCCAACGACCACGCCTTGCATGTGATGCAACAGTGCTTTAGCCAACACCATGCCCTGCAATGCGGCTTTTGCACGCCCGGTTTTGTGATGCGGGCCTTGGCCATGGTCCACGAGGACGTGCCCGCCACGCCCGATGCGGTGCGCGAGGCCTTGTCTGGCAATCTGTGTCGTTGCACAGGTTATGAAGGCATCGTCCACGCTGTCTGCGAAGGCCTGACCTTGCTCAGGGTGCAAGCTTGATGCCTAGCACCGCCTACCTGCGCCCACGGTCGATCGCTGAGGTCACGCAGTGCTTGGCGTCGTTTCGAGAGGCGCAACTGTTGGCGGGTGGCCAGAGCTTGTTGGCGGCATGGCGACTGGGGCTTTGCAAGCCGACCCATTTTGTCGATCTGCAGGATGTGCCTGACTTGAATGACATTCGGATTGAAGGCGATGCACTTTGGGTGGGTGCCATGTGCACCCATGCGCAAATTGCACGCAGCCCCATGGTCTTGTCGCAAAACCCCATGCTCAGCGAATTGGCGCAAGGCATCGCCGACGCGCAAATTCGCAACGTCGGCAGCATCGGGGGCGCCTTGGCCAACAACGACCCAGCAGCCTGTTGGCCCGCTGGCGTCTTAGCCATGAATGCCACCATTGTGACCAACCAGCGCGAGATTCCTGCCGACACATTTTTTCAAGGTTTGTTCAGCACCGCATTGCAACACGGCGAATGGATCCTAGGCGTGCGCTTTGCGCGCGTGGCATGGGCGCGTTATTTGAAATTTGAGCAAGCGGCCTCCCGATTCGCATTGGTCGGCGTGGCGGTGGCGCGATCGATGCGCGGCCACGTTCGCGTCGCCATCACAGGACTTGGCCAAGGCATCACGCGATGGCCCGAGGCTGAAAATGCCCTGACTGCGCAGTGGCGTGTGAACGCATTGACCCCCCTGGTCTTTGACGCAAGGGCTGCGCAAACCGATCTCCATGCCAGTGCGCGCTACCGAGCCCATCTGGTCTCGGTGCTGTGCCGACGCGCAGTGGCCGCCGACACCAAAGAATCACCGGCCATGCCCGCAAGCGCGCCCATGATGCTTGCAACACCTCCGTCATTGCCAGGACGGCTTCAAGGCAGCAGCCTGCTGCCGGCAACGCCTGCACGCGTCTGGGAGCATTTGCTGAATCCCGCCGTGCTTCAACGCTGCATTCCCGGTTGCACCGCCATGACGCTCACGCAAGCTGAGCATTACCAAGCGGTCGTCAAAGTTGGCTTAGGGCCCGTCTCAGCCACCTTTGCAACAGAGGTGGCGCTTTTCACAGAACCGCACCATGCCCCGCAACAGCCCATGCGCTGCCGCTTGGTCCTCACCGGTCAAGCGGGCGCTTTGGGTGAAGGCAAAGCCACCGTCTTGGTCGAACTGCATGCTGTCCAAGACCCACACACCCAGCGCATCAACACGCGCCTAGATTGGCATGCCACACCAGAATTAACTGGCAAGCTAGCGCAACTGGGCAACCGCCTGATGGACGCCACCGCGCAGAGTTTGAGTCAGCAGTTTTTCAAACGTTTCAGTGGGGTGCTCTCAGGTGAAACCGCAACACCCCACAAAAATGAATCCCTTTATGCTTTGGCTCGCAACGTCAAGCAATGGCTCCAGCGTTTCTTTGAAAGGTAACTTCCGATGACCTCTAGTGCACCCGTGCCCTCCCATGACCACTACAGCCAGCCTTTGAACTTGAACCAATGGGTGAGTTCGAACGCGCACCTGCTCAAGCCGCCCGTCGGCAATCAACAGATTTGGAAAAACTCAGACCTGATTTGCACCATCGTGGGCGGCCCCAACCAACGCACCGACTTTCATGTCGATCCCTACGAAGAGTATTTCCACCAATTCAAAGGCAATGCCTCGGTGCTGATCGCTGACCGCGGCAAGATTGAACGCGTGCATTTGCGCGAAGGCGATGTTTTTTTACTGCCCGCCTTTGTGCGTCACTCGCCCCAACGTCCTGAAGCGGGCAGTCTGTGCACAGTCGTCGAGCGCAGTCGGCCTGCAGGCGTGATGGATGCGTTTGAGTGGTATTGCGCCCAATGTGGCGAATTGGTCGCCCGCCGAGAGCTCCAGTTGCTCAGCATTGTCGAAGACCTGCCCAAAGCCTTTGCCTCGTTTTATGACACGAGCGATGCCGAACGCCAGTGTTCACACTGCGGCACGGTGCATGCGGGACGTGATTGGGCATCTTGGCATCAACTTTGTGGGCAAAGTTTCGTGAAAACCCTGATGCCATAATTTATTTCAAGATTAAAATTAATTTGCTTTTTCCCTTCAACCAAGAGGCCTCCATGATGAAACTACCGGTCAAGTCTTTCTCCCTCGCCTGCGTTCTCGCACTGACCAGTGTGGGAAGTTACGCACAACAACCCCTGAAGATTGGTTTTTTGGGGACGCTCTCCGGCCCCGCTGGCGCACTCGGCCAAGACCAATACGATGCCTTCATGCTGGGCATCGACCACCTAGGCGGCAAGCTAGGTAACAGCACCGTTCAAGTGCTCAAAGAAGACGACCAACTCAAGCCCGACCTTGGTGTGGAGTTAGCCAAGAAGTTGATTGAGAAAGAAAAAGTCAACATCATCACCGGGGTGACCTTCTCCAACGTGATGATGGCCGTTCACAAGCCCATCACCGACGCTGGCGTCTTTTTGATTGGCTCGAATGCAGGCCCCACGCCGATCACAGGCAAGGGCTGCAGCCCGATGTATTTCTCCACCTCATGGAACAACGATTCCTTGCACGAATCGATGGGCGCTTATGCGCGTGAGCAAGGCTACAAGCGCGTCTACCTGATGGCCCCTAACTACCAAGCCGGCAAAGATGCCCTGGCAGGCTTCAAAACGCAATACAAGGGCGCTGCACTGGATGAGGTCTACACCCAAATCAACCAGCCCGACTACTCCGCCGAAATTGCACAAATGCAAGCCGCTAAACCTGATGCGGTGTATGTGTTTTATCCAGGCGGCATGGGCGTGAACTTTGTGAAGCAATACCAACAAGCGGGCTTGTTGGGCAAGGTGCCTTTGTTGTCGGCCTCTACCGTTGACGGCACCACGCTTCCTGCGCTCAAGGACATTGCCTTGGGCGTCATCACCAGCTCGCCGTACAGCCCAGACATTGACAACCCACAAAACAAAAAGTTTGTCGATGACTTCCGCAAAAAGTACAACCGCGTGCCATCGCTGTATGCCGCACAGAGCTATGACGCAGCCATGCTGTTGAACTCAGCCTTGCTCAAGACGCAAGGCAAAATCGATCGCGAGCCCTTGCGCGCTGCCCTGAAGCAAGCCAACTTCAAATCGGTGGCTGGCCCCTTCAAGTTCAACAGCAACCAGTTCCCGATTCGTAACTTCTACCGCGTGGATGTTGCCAAGGACAGCAGCGGTCAAGCGGCTTTGGTGAACAAAGGTGTTGTACTGAAAGACCACGCCGACGCCTACGCCAGCCAGTGCACCATGAACTGATGGTGATTTTCACGGCGTTCGCAGCAGCGACACGTCATGGGCTTGGCACATGACGTCGTCGCTGTTTTTCATTCAAGTCCTCAACGGCCTGCAACTCGGGGTCCTGCTGTTCATGTTGTCAGCGGGCTTGACGCTGGTGTTTGGCATCATGAGCTTTGTCAACCTGGCGCACGGTTGTCTGTACATGATGGGTGCCTACTTTGCGGCAACGGTGTACGGCGCGACCAACTCGTTTGCCGCGGCCGGTGTTGCCGCCGTCTTAGGCGGCGGCTTGTTAGCGGCGTTGGTGGAGTGGGTCGTGGCGCGGCGCTTGTACACCCGCGACCACCTAGACCATGTGCTCGCCACCTTCGGACTGATTTTGTTTTTCAATGAACTCGCGCGTTGGGTGTGGGGCGCATCCCCCACTTACATGAACGTCCCGCCCGCGTTGTCGGGCACGCTCGATATCTTGGGTGTGATGTACCCCATGTATCGCTTTGCCATCATCGGTGCGGGCTTACTGGCAGCGCTGGGTTGTTACTTGTTAATTGCCAAGACCCGCGTGGGGATGTTGATTCGCGCGGGCTCCCTCAACCCCACCATGGTGGCGGCCTTGGGTGTGAATATTCGCTTGCTCAACGCCTTGGTGTTTTCGCTGGGCGGTGCATTGGCTGGTTTAGCTGGCTTGATGAGCAGCCCCATCTTGTCGGTGCAACCTGGCATGGGCGAACCTATTTTAATTTTGGTCATGATCGTCATCGTGATTGGCGGAATTGGCTCTGTGCAAGGCGCTTTCTATGCCGCCTTGATGGTGGGCTTGATTGACACAGCGGGCCGCGCCTTCTTGCCCATGCTGCTGCGTGAATTCATTGATCGCAGCAGCGCCCAAGCCGCCGGGCCCGCCATCGCCTCTATGCTGACTTGTATCTTCATGGCGACCGTGCTGGCCATCAAACCTCAGGGCTTGTTTCCCGTGAAGAACAAATGAAAACGCGTCTCACCATGGTCATCTCGACCGGGCTTTTGCTGGTGCTGGCCCTACTGCCCCTTTATGCGCGTTGGGTCGAAGAACCTTTCTTGCTCACTTTTTCTACCCGAGCTTTGGTATTGGCCTTGGCCGCTCTCAGCTTGAACATCGTGCTGGGCTTTGGTGGCATGGTGAGTTTTGGGCATGCGTTGTACTTGGGCCTTGGCGCTTACACCGTGGGCATCTCGGCGAGCCATGGCGTCGACAACGGTGCCCTGCAATTGCTCATCACGGTGGTGCTCTGTGGCGCCGTGGGATTGGCCACAGGCTGGGTCTCGCTTCGCACGAGTGGCATTGGCTTCATCATGATCACCTTGGCATTTGCCCAAATGTTTTATTACTTGTTTGTTAGCCTCAAGCAATACGGAGGGGATGATGGCTTGTCGATCTCCTTGCGCAGCCACTTGGTCGGTTTGAACATGAGCAACCCCCTCACGCTTTACTACACCGCCTTTGCCTGTGTGCTGGCGGTGGTGGTGTGGACGCAGCACATGGTGAAAGCACCTTTTGGGATGGTGCTGCAAGCGTGTCGAATGAACGAACGACGCATGAACGCCCTGGGTTTTCACACCCTGCGCTACAAGCTCAGCGCCTATGTGTTGTCTTGTGTGATCGCCGGTGTCGCGGGCTTTTTGTACGCCAACCTCACTGGCTATGCCTCACCCGCTTATTTGGCTTGGACCTTGTCTGGCGAACTCATTGTGATGGTGGTGCTAGGGGGGATGGGCACCGTGCTGGGGCCGTTGGTGGGTGCACTGACCTTGTTGGGCTGTGAAGAAGTGCTGAAAGGCATGACCGAACACTGGCCCATCATCTTAGGCCCCCTGATTGTGTTGGTGGTGCTGCTCGCGCGGCGCGGCTTGTATGGTTTGGCGCTGGATTGGGATGCGCGCCGTGCCCAAGCCAAGGAGCAACCATGAACACGCACAGCACAACCCCACTTCAAACGCAGGCCTTGGTCAAACGCTATGGCGGTTTGCTGGCCACGGACCATGTGAGCTTGACGTTGGCGAGTGGCGAGTTACACGCCATCATTGGCCCCAATGGGGCTGGCAAAACCACCCTCATTGGCCAACTCGGCGGTGAGCTTCAACCCGACAGTGGTGATGTGTTTTTACAAGGTGAATGCGTCACGACGCTGCCAGCCGCCGAGCGTGCCCTGCGCGGTTTGGCGCGCTCTTACCAAATTTCTTCTACCTTTCCTGAGTTCACCGTGCGCGAGTGCGTGACTTTGGCCAAACAAGCCCATGCGGGTCACAGCTTTGGCGCTTGGCGTGCATTGCTGCAACGCAGGCACTTGGTCGAGCCCGCGGAACAAGCCATTGCGCAAGCAGGTTTGAGCCACCGCCTTGATCAACGCGTGTCTGAGTTGGCGCATGGCGAACGTCGCCAACTGGAACTGGCCATGGTGCTGGTGAGTCAGCCCAAAGTGCTGTTGTTGGACGAGCCGATGGCTGGCATGAGCCACCAAGAATCCATGAAGGTGATCGACTTGCTGGCCAGCCTCAAAGGCCACTACACACTCCTGCTTGTCGAACACGACATGCAAGCTGTGTTTGCCTTAGCCGACACCATCTCGGTGTTGGTCAACGGCGCCATCATTGCCAGTGGCAAGCCAGAAGACATTCGTCAAAATCCTGAGGTGCGCACGGCTTACTTGGGTGATGAGGAGCTCCCCGAATGACCACCACGCCTTTGCTGCAAGCCCACGACTTGGAAACTTGCTACGGCGATGCACAAGCACTTTTTGGGGCCAGCCTGACTGTGGCCGAAGGCGAGTTTGTGACCTTGCTAGGGCGCAACGGGATGGGCAAAACCACCACCGTGCGTTCCATCATGGGCATCATGACGCCGCGTCAAGGCCGCCTTGTGTTTGCTGGCCAAGACATCACGCATCTGCCCTCTCATCAAATTGCGCGCTTGGGCATTGGCCTGGTTCCTGAGCAACGCCAAGTCTTTGCCAACCTGACCGTTCATGAAAATTTGGTCGCCACCGCGCACAACCGTTTGAACCAACGTGAGCCTTGGACACTGGCACGCGTCTATGAACTGTTTCCACGTCTCAAAGAACGCGCAGGCAACCTAGGCGCCAACTTGTCTGGCGGTGAACAACAAATGTTGGCCATTGGTCGAGCGTTGATGACCAACCCACGCTTGCTGATCTTGGATGAGGCCACAGAGGGCTTGGCCCCCTTGGTGCGCGCCGAAATTTGGCACTGTTTGCAAACCCTCAAACAGTCGGGCTTGTCGGTGCTGGTGATCGACAAAAACTTGGTGCCTCTGATGCGCCTGGCTGACACCCATTTCATCTTAGAAAAAGGGCAAACCATTTGGCACGGCAGTTCGGACAGCCTGATGAATGCGCGCCACGAGCTCAAGGACAGTCTCGGTGTCTGATTGGCGCACTTGGCCGCAGGCTGAATTAGAGCGTCAATACGATGCAAGAGGCACCGTGCCAGACATTGCCGCCGAGCTCCAAGCCTACCGCGACGCATCCACGCCGATGTACGAACTCACCCCTTGCTGGCGTGATGTGGCCTATGGTCAGGGGCCCGATGAAACCTTGGATCTGTTCCCCGTGGCAGGTCGGCCTGAAGCACCTTTGTTGGTGTTCATCCATGGGGGCTATTGGCGCGCCTTGCACAGCCAAGACTCGGTCTTCATGGCGCAACAGTTCACCTCACACGGCGTGGCCGTGGCTAGCATCAACTACACCTTGGCCCCACAGGCCACACTGGCACACATCGTCGCGCAATGCCAACGCGCCGTCACTTGGCTATTGAAAGACGCTCAGCCGCACGGCATCTCACCGCAACAGACGGTTCTTGCAGGCAGCTCCGCGGGCGCCCATTTGGCAGCCATGCTTCTCGCGCCTGCTTGGCAAGTGCAAAGCCAACTGCCATCCCAGTCGCTGCGAGGCGGTGTGTTGCTGAGTGGCCTCTATGACCTCGCGCCGGTGCAGCGATGCCTGCCCAACACGTGGCTGAAGATGAGCGTGGAAGAAGCCAAAGACTTGAGCCCTATCCACCAGCTACCCGACCCACGGCTGCCACTCTATGTGACGGTGGCCGAACACGACACCGATGCATTCAAGCGTCAATCCAAAGACTTCGCTGAGGCTTGCAGCACCCAAGGCAATCGGGTCATTTGGCATGAGGCGTTGCAACGCAACCACTTCAACATCGTGCGCGATTGGATGGATCCCCAGAGCCATTTGTTTCAATCGACGATGGCGCTGCTACGCGACTAGCCCTTTCAGGTGATTTTGTATACGTCAGCGTTCTGAGCACTCAGAAAATACGCAGACGACACCTGGAACGTTTATCTATGAAAAAAATACTCCTCTTGGGCTCGGGTGAGCTCGGCAAAGAATTCGTCATCAGCGCCAAGCGCTTGGGCTGCTATGTGGTGGCCTGTGACAGCTATGCAGGCGCGCCCGCCATGCAAGTGGCCGATGAATGCAGCGTGTTCAGCATGTTGGACGAGGCCGCCCTGCGCGCCGCCATTGCCCAGCACCAGCCCGACCTGATCGTGCCCGAGATCGAAGCCATCCGCACCGAGGTGTTGCTGGAAGTGGAAAAAGAAGGCTTTGAAGTCATCCCCAGCGCCCGCGCTGCCAACCTGACGATGAACCGTGACCGCATCCGCGACGTGGCCGTCGGCTTGGGCGTTCGTACCGCCAAGTTCAGCTATGCCGAATCTGCCGAAGACTTGCTGAGCCAAGCCAAGGCCATTGGCTTCCCAGTGGTGATCAAACCCGTGATGAGCTCCTCCGGCAAAGGCCAAAGTGTGGCCAAGACAGAAGCCGACATTCAAACCAGCTGGAACTACGCCTGCGAAGGCATGCGTGGCGACCGCCAAAAAGTGATTGTGGAAGAGTTCATCCACTTTGAGTTTGAAATCACTCTGCTCACCGTACGCCAACGCAACGGCAGCACCGTGTTTTGCCAACCCATTGGCCACGTGCAAGAGCGCGGCGACTACCAATACAGCTGGCAGCCACAAGCCATGAAGCCTGAGTTTTTGAGGGCCGCTGAGCAAATGGCTGAAAAAGTCACCTCCGACCTGGGTGGTGCGGGCTTGTTTGGTGTGGAGTTCTTTGTGACCCAAGACGAAGTCATCTTCAGCGAGCTGAGCCCTCGCCCACACGACACGGGCATGGTCACCCTCATCAGCCAAAACCTGAGCGAGTTTGATTTGCATGCACGCGCCATTTTGGGCTTGCCCATTCCCAACATCGACACCGTCGAAGGGGCGAGCGCTGTCGTGCTGGCCACGCAGGAAGGCACATCCCCCACCTTCACGGGCGTGGCCGAAGCCATGCGCGAGCCTGGCACCGATGTGCGCATTTTTGGCAAGCCCACCACGCGCCCTTACCGACGCATGGCGGTGGCCTTGGCCAAAGGCCCGAACGCCTTGGCACGTGCGCGGGCGGCCGCCAAGAAGATCGGCGTGGTCACGCTTTAAGCGTTGACGCCAAAGCCTGCAACGCTTGGCAACTCGCCCCCTGCGTGAATGGCCACCGCGCAGTACTTGAACTCGGGAATTTTCCCGAACGGGTCCAGCGCTGGGTTGGTCATCATGTTGGCGGCGGCTTCGTAGTAGGCGAACGGCACAAACACCGCACCCTGTGGCGTGCCATCATCACGGCGCACGCGCAGCGTCACTTGGCCGCGGCGTGAGGCAATGGTGATCACATCACCCGCCTCCACGCCCAATTGCGCGATGTCTGCACCACACATCGAAGCTGTCGCCGTAGGCTCCAACGCGTCAAGCACGGTGGCGCGTCGGGTCATGCTGCCCGTGTGCCAATGCTCTAACTGCCGACCCGTGATCAACACAAACGGATAGTCGCTGTCTGGGCGTTCGTTGGCAGGGATGATGTCGGCGGGCACCAAATGCACGCGACCATCGTCGGTGGCAAAACTGTCAATGAACACCGTGGGTGAGCCAGGGTCTTCCGCGTTCAAGCAGGGGTAGGTCACGCTGGACTCACGCTCTAAACGCTCCCACGTGATGCCGTTGATCGCGGCATGCATGGCTTGACGCATTTCGTCGAACACCTCGGCCACACCCTCGTGCTCACCTTGGTAGTTCCAATTCAAGCCAACTCTTTTTGCAATTTGTTGAATGATCCACAAATCTGCACGCGCTTGGCCGGGTGGGTCAATCGCTTGCTTGCCCAGTTGCACCATGCGGTCGGTGTTGCTGACCGTGCCGGTTTTTTCGGGCCATGCCGTTGCGGGCAGCACCACATCCGCCAGCCAAGCGGTTTCGGTCATGAAAATATCTTGCACCACCAAATGGTCCAGCGACGCCAAGGCGTGGCGTGCGTGGTTCAGATCGGGGTCACTCATCGCAGGGTTCTCGCCCATGATGTACATGCCGCGAATCTTGTGCGGGTCGCTGTCATCGGCCAAGATCTTGCCCATGATTTCCACCACGGTGTAGCCGGGTTGGTCATCCAGCGGTGTGTCCCAAAACTTTTCAAACCAATCGTGTGCCGCCCGGTTGGTCACACGTTGGTAGTTGGGGTACATCATGGGAATGAGGCCTGCATCGCTCGCACCCTGCACGTTGTTTTGACCGCGCAGTGGGTGCAAGCCGGAGCCGGGCTTGCCAATTTGACCTGTCACTGTGACCAAGGCAATCAAACAACGCGCGTTGTCAGTGCCGTGCACGTGCTGGCTCACACCCATGCCCCACAACACCATCGAGCCTTTCGACGTCGCAAACTCACGCGCCACTTCGCGCAAGGTCTCTGCAGGAATGCCGCAGATGGGTGCCATCGCCTCGGGGCTGTAACCTTTGACGTTTTGTTTCAAAGCCTCGTAATTGCTGGCACGCAAACGGATGAACTCTTCATCCACCAAACCTTCTTCAATCACGGTGTGAATCAATGCATTGAGCATCGCCACATCGGTGTCGGGCTTGAACTGCAAGGTGCGCCATGCGTGCTTGCCAATGTCGGTGATGCGCGGGTCAGCCAACACAATCTTAGTCCCGCGTTTGGCGGCATTCTTCATCCATGTGGCAGCCACAGGGTGGTTGGTGGTGGGGTTAGAGCCAATGACAAAAATCAAGCCGGCATGCTCGACGTCATTCACTTGGTTACTCACCGCCCCAGAACCCACACCCTCTAGCAGTGCGGCCACGCTGGACGCATGACACAAGCGTGTGCAGTGGTCCACGTTGTTCGAGCCAAAGCCGGTGCGCACCAACTTCTGGAACAAATACGCTTCTTCGTTGCTCCCCTTGGCCGAGCCAAAACCTGCCAAGGATTTTTTGCCATGGGTGTCGCGCAGCGCTTTGAGCTTGCCACCGGCCAAGGCCAAGGCCTCTTCCCACGTGGCTTCGCGGAACACCTCGGACCAATCGGCAGCAGCGCGATTGAGTAGGTCAATCGACGCAGGGTCTTTGGGCACACCTGCTTTGCGAATGAGTGGCATGGTCAAGCGTTGGGGGTTGTGGATGTAGTCGAAACCGAAGCGACCTTTCACACACAAACGGTTGTGGTTGGCGGGGCCATCGCGTCCCTCGACGCTCACTATGTGGTTGTCCTTCACGTTGTAGGTCAGCAAGCAACCCACACCGCAAAACGGGCACACCGAATCCACTTTTTTGTCCACCACTTGTGAACCGACTTGGGTCTTGGGCATCAATGCACCCGTGGGGCAGGCTTGCACACACTCACCGCAAGCCACACACGAGCTGCTGCCCATCGCGTCGTTCAAATCAAACACAATTTGGCTCTGTGCACCCCGGTTGGCGTAGCCAATCACGTCGTTCACTTGCTCTTCACGGCAGGCACGCACGCAGCGGTTGCACTGAATGCAGGCATCCAAGTTCACCGCCATGGCGGGATGTGACACATCGCTTGCGGGTTGTTCGCGCCGCAGTGCCTGCAATTCAGGACGCACGGTCACATCCAGGCGAGAGGCCCAGTCACTCAGTTCGCCGTGTTCACCGACACCCGCTGCGCCAGGAGATGCAGCAGCCGAATCATCATTCCACTTGTAGCCTTTATCCGGCATGTCGGAGAGCAACATCTCCAACACCATCTTCTGGCTCTTGACAGCCCGTTCACTCACCAACACTTCAAGGCCAGCAGTGGCCATGCGACAGCAGCTGGGTGCCAAGGTGCGTTCGCCTTTGATTTCAACCACACACGTGCGGCAATTGCCATCGGGGCGCAGGCCGTCTTTGTAGCAGAGGTGGGGAATGTCCACGCCGTGACGCTGTGCGGCTTTCAGAATGGTCTCGCCTTCATAGGCAGTCACAGCTTGGTCGTTGAGCTTGAACTCCAACGTTTGCGGCATGAAGTCAGCGGGTTTCATCGGGGCGTTCACTTAACCGATCTCCTGTGGGAAATACTTTTGCACACAACGCACAGGGTTGGGCGCAGCTTGTCCCAAGCCACAAATCGAGGCATCGGCCATCACTTGGTTCAAGTCTTCCAGGGTCGTGTTGTCCCACACCTTGGCCTGCATCAGCTGCGCAGCTTTAGCGGTGCCCACACGACACGGCGTGCATTGGCCACAGCTTTCGTGTGCAAAGAAGTTCATCATGTTGATGGCTGCATCACGCGCCGAGTCGTGTTGGCTCAACACAATCACAGCCGCAGAACCAATGAAGCAACCGAAGGGCTGTAAGGTGTCAAAGTCCAAGGGAATGTCGTTCATGCGCGCGGGCAAGATGCCGCCCGACGCGCCACCTGGCAAATAGGCATAGAGCGCATGCCCATCCAGCATGCCGCCGCAATACTCGTCAATCAGCTCTTGAAGGGTGATGCCCGCAGGCGCCAGCTTGACACCCGGCTGCTTGACGCGGCCGCTCACGCTGAAACTGCGCAACCCTTGGCGGCCATGTCGACCAAAACCGCTGAACCAGTCTGCGCCTTTTTGCACAATGTCACGCACCCAATACAGGGTTTCAAAGTTGTGTTCGAGGGTGGGCCTGCCAAACAACCCCACTTGCGCAATGTAGGGTGGGCGCATGCGGGGCTCGCCGCGTTTGCCTTCAATGCTCTCAATCATTGCGGACTCTTCACCGCAAATGTAGGCACCTGCACCCCGACGCAACGCGATGTGCGGCAAGGGGCAAGGCGGGTGGGCTTGCAAATGCGCCAGCGCTTGCGTGAGCAGCTCACGACAGCCGTGGTACTCATCGCGCAAATAAATATAAACCCCGTCAATGCCCACCACGTGCGCTGCCACCAACACGCCTTCTAAAAAGCGATGCGGGTCACGCTCCAGGTAAGTGCGGTCTTTGAAGGTGCCAGGCTCGCCCTCGTCAATGTTGACGGCCATCAAGCGTGGCGCAGCTTGCTCGCGCACGATGCGCCACTTGCGCCCTGCCGGAAAGCCTGCGCCACCCAAGCCGCGCAGACCTGAGTCTTCCATGGCCTGGAGCACATGTTCGGCATCCGCTTTGCCTGCATGCAAATCAACCAGCAATTGGTAGCCGCCATCGCTCATGTACTCATCCAAGCCAACATGCTCGGTCATCACTTGTTGGGTTTGATTGGTTTGCACAGCGGCAAGCACCCGTTCAGGCGTGGCATGCGGGATAGGGTTTTGGTGGACCACCGCAATCGGGGCTTGTTCGCATCGGCCCACACATGGCGCAGGGATGACGCGCACATCGGCACGGCCTAGCAATGCGGGTAATTTTTCTAGCAACTGTTTGGCACCCGTCAGCTCACAGCTCAAGCCATCGCACACGCGCACGGTCAGCGCTGGGACCGCCTGATCACCTCGGATGACTTCAAAGTGGTGGTAGAAGGTCGCCACTTCAAACACTTCGGCCATGGGTAAATTCATTTCTTTAGCCAAGGCCACCAAGTGACGGTCATGCAGACAACGATAGGCGTCGTTCAGTGTGTGCAAATGCTCAATCAACACATCGCGGCGATGCGGCGCTTGACCAATCAATGCCCGCACTTCATCCAAAGACACACCGTCTGCTTGACGGCCTTTGAGTTGGCCTTTGAGACGAATGGTCTCGCGCATTTTTTCCAAAGTTTCGATGTGAACAGTCGGTAAACTTTGTGGGCTGGGTGGCTTCATTTCTGTTGATCAAACTTTCTCAATGATCAAGGCAATGCCCTGACCCACACCAATGCACATGGTGCACAAGGCATAGCGCCCGCCCGTGGTGTGCAAGCGGTTCATGGCCGTGGTGACCAAACGTGCGCCCGACGCCCCCAGTGGATGACCCAGTGCAATTGCACCACCCCACGCGTTCACGCGGGCATCGTCATCCTTCAACCCCAGCATGCGCAGCACGGCCAACCCTTGCGCAGCAAATGCCTCATTGAGTTCAATGACATCCATTTGGTCCATCGTCAAGCCCGTTTGTGCCAGCACTTTTTGGGTGGCAGGCGCTGGGCCTATGCCCATCACGCGGGGGGCCACACCGGCGGTGGCCATGCCCACCACACGGGCTTTGGGCGTCAGGCCATATGACGTCACGCTCGCGTCATTGGCCAACAACAAAGCACAGGCGCCGTCGTTGACGCCACTGGCATTGCCTGCGGTCAC
>JAIXRH010000094.1 GCA_027485285.1 Comamonadaceae bacterium
TTGGGCTTTAAGCCGAATGCGGTGGTGCGGGTGGAGTAACTCGTTTTTATTCGCTCCCACATTCCTCAGGCACAGACACCGCTCAGGAGCATTCAGTCGGTTCATGCAAAAACAAAAAAGCGGCTCAAGGAGCCGCTTTTTTTAAAGTGTGTTGCCCTTTAAGCTTTGACTTTTTCAGCTGCTGCGGAAGTCACTGCGGCCACGGGGTCTGCGTCTTTCTTGGGTGGGCTGCAGTCGAAGCAGACAAACATGGATGAGCCCAAAATGCGCTTGAACGAGCCATTGTTGCGAGGCTTGTGAATGCCGCACTTGATGCAGCTCATGGTGTCGCCGGTGCGGCCGAGGCCTTCGAAGGGTGAACCGCCTTTTTTCGATTTGTAGCGCAAACCGTCGTTGGAGATTTCTGTTTTTTCTGGGCGTGACATTCGTTTTAGTTCTCGAGGCAAAGATGCTATTTTCGCAAATTAATCAACCGTTCTGACAAGCGGCCCTCAAAAACCTCAAAATTCACCGCAAAAAGCGCTTAGAAAACTTCAAAACGCTAGGACCAATGCGTTTTGAGATGGTTTGGCGGTGTTTGGCAAACAGCACATACGCAGGTTGCAACACCGGCATGAGCCAGCGGCGAGACAGCAGCCAAGCCAAAAAGGGCAGTTTGGCCAAGCGGTAAGCGTTGGCAAACACGGGGACGCCCACCAACACTTGGCCGTCGGCTGTGCGGCCATGAATTTGGGCCATGGCGGCTTCGCAAGAGATGTTGTGGCCGGAGCTTGCAAAGCCGGTTTGGGTGATGTCCACAAATGCGAGCTGACCCTGTGTATTGCGGCTTTCCAAAAACTGCACCTCGGCCACGCACAGAGGGCAATGGCCATCGTAATAGAGGGTGAGTTCAGGTGCTGCGGTGGCGGTTGTGTTTTGCATTGTGACGAAGGCTAGCATGCTCACGATGCGCTGGGCTGCGCCAAGGGTAATCGGGCAGAATTCACCGCATGACCCAAGTTTGCTTTGACACCACCACCTCTGCCACGCATCGTGTGGCCATCGCAACAGAGGGTTCAACCCGTCCAACCGCGCAGCATGTGTTCACGCAACGCTACGCAGAGGCCGCTCATGCGACGGCGCAGCACTGCGATTCACAGGCAAAAGCAGGCCAGCGCATGGGGGTGTTGCATGGTGTTTGCCTGACGATCAAAGACAACATCGATGTGGCGGGTGAAACCACCCTGTCCGGCAGCGTGGTGTGTGCGGGCGAAGCCGCTGCGCTGCAAGACGCCACCGTGCTGCAGCGCTTGCGCAGCGCCGGTGCGGTGGTGCTGGGCAAAACCAACATGAGCGAGTTTGCTTTTTCAGGCGTGGGCATCAACCCACACCATGGCACGCCTGCCAACCCCGCCGATACCACGCAAGCCCGCGTGCCTGGCGGCTCGTCGTCGGGCGCTGCTGTGTCGGTGGCTTTGGGGCTGGCCGAGGTGGGCATTGGCACAGACACGGGCGGCTCCATTCGTATTCCTGCTGCGCTCTGCGGCTTGGTCGGTTACAAAAGCACCCAATCGCGTATTCCGTGCTCGGGCGTGATGGAGTTGTCTCGCACGCTGGACACGGTGGGCAGCATCACCCGCTCGGTGCGGGGGTGTTTGGCTGTGGATGCGGTGATGTCGCAGCAGCCTCTGCCCAACGATGCCGCCCACTTGCGCGGCCTGCGTTTCGCAGTGCCGCAAACCTTGATGATGGACGATGTGGATGCCACCGTGGCACAAGCTTTTGCGCGTTCATTGCGACGCATCAGCGAGGCAGGCGCGCACGTGGTGGAGATACCGTTCAAAGCGCTGGGCGACATTACCGCGCTCAGTCTGCCCGGCGGCTTTTCGCCGATTGAGGGTTTTGCCGCGCACCACGATCGCTTAGAGCGCGGTGCCCAACACATTGATCCCCGTGTGGTGGCCCGCATGATGTTGGGCAAAGGCATTTCCGCCCAAGACTACCTAGGGCTGCACAACCGCCGCAATGCATTGATAGCCGCCGCGCACCACACGCTGCAAGGCTTTGACGCCATGCTGTGCCCCACCGTGCCCATGGTTGCTCCGCTGACCGAGCCTTTATTGAAAGACGTTGATGCGTTTTTCAAGGTGAACCGTTTGTTGTTGCGCAACCCCTCTGCCATCAACTACATGGACGGTTGCGCGTGGACCTTGCCCTGCCATCAAGCGGGCGAGTTACCGGTGGGCTTGATGGTCTCGGGCCTCGCGAGACAAGATGCGCATTTGGCAAGGGTGGCCTTGGCTTTAGAAAATTTAATGAATTCTTGACGCGCTTAGACCACAATCGATGCATTCAGAGAAAGTGAGCACGCGATGACATCTATTTTTCGCACGCTGTCTGTGAGCCTATTGCTCGCAGTGACTGCCAGCGCAGCCATGGCACATGGACCGCACGGCGGCTACCGCGGGCATGGTGGTGGTTATTACCGTGGCGGTGGTCAGTATTTTTGGGGTCCTGCGTTGGTGGGCACGGCTGTGGTGGGGACATCGATTTATTTGTCTCGTCCCTTGCAGCCCTCGACCGTCATCATCACCAGTCCTCCTGCAGTGGTGATGACCAACCCCCAACCGACGCAATGGGTCAATGGTCAACCTGTGCAAATGTCGGTTGAGGCCTATTTCTGCCGTGACTCTGGCCAATATTTTCCTGTGGTGCAAACCTGCCCCACACCTTGGATGGTGGTGATGCAATGAACAAAGCTTTTTTATGTGTGCTGATCGCGGGTTTGTTGCCCTATGTGTGCGCCATGGCTGCCAAGTGGGGTTTTCAAAACTTCGACAACCACAACCCACGCCAATGGTTGGCGCAACAAACTGGTTTTCGTGCGCGTGGCAATGCCGCCCAAGCCAACAGCTTTGAGGCGTTTGCGTTTTTTGCGGCTGGGGTGATCATCGCCACCCTAGCGCAGGTCGACGCCGCTCGCATTGATCTCTACGCCCTCACGTTTGTGGCCGCGCGTTTGGGCTTCATTGCCTGCTATTTGGCTGACAAAGCGACTTTGCGCTCCGTGTTTTGGCTGGTGGGGTTGATGTGCGTGGTCGGTTTGTTTGCCGCTGCGCTGGGTGTGTAAAGCTGTCATCCGTTTGGGCGCTTGCCGCGTTGAAGAACTACCTTTTCAAAGAGAGTTTGCTATGAAACGCATTTCTGCCCTGTTTGCTTGTTTGTTGGCCTTTGCCGTGGTCTTGCCCGCGCAGGCTGACGGTCGTGGTGGCTATGGCGGCGGCCATGGAGGCGGTGGTCGACATGGCGGCCACGGATTTAGCCAAAACTATGGCGGTCATCATGGCGTTCATGCGCATGGTTATGGGGGTCATGGTCATCGCAACCATTACCGTGGTTCTAGCCATCAATGGTTAGCCCCTGTTTTGGGCGCTGCCTTGGTGGGAGGCGTGATTTATTCAGCCACTTCATCCAGCTACGCCATGCCCCCGCAAGTGGTGGTGCAGCAGCAATATATGCCCCCAAGCCGGGTGGCGTATTTCTGTCCGACAGCGCAGCAGTTCTATCCCACGGCGCCCACTTGCCAAGTGCCTTGGCAACCCGTCAACTATTGATTGGGACAGACTCACATAAAAAGCCGGGCTAGCCCGGCTTTTTGTTCGACGTCTGCACGCACTTGAGGCGCCCTCGTCACGGGTTTAAAGCGTCACCACTTCTTTGTGGCCTTGGCGGTTGGAGTAACGCACTTTTGCGCCCGTGGTTTCGAGCTCTACGCGTGCATTGCGGTCTGCGTACACATGGTGTTTGAGCCATTCCAGCTCTTGCTTCATCTCAGGCTCACCAGCCACCACACGGCTCCAGCATCGCAACTCGGCCGACCAGCGGTAGTTGCGTGCCTTGAGCTTGTCTTTGGTCTCAAAAGGCGAGTTGATGGCATACACCTTTTGCTGTGGCTTGTTCAATGTCAGTAGCACGGCGAGCAGGGCAGTTTGCTGGCTTTGCGGCAGGACTTGATTGAGCAACTCCAGCAGCGCCCAGCAATCAGCTTCTGCACGGTGGGCTTCATAAAAGTAGCCTTGGGTGCTGAGCAAGTATTCCAGCTTGGCCGAGCCAAAGCCTTCTTCGCGCCAGTCGATGTCTTTGATGCTGCACGCCCAGTTGAGTTCTTCAAACAAAGGCCAGCGCGCTTCGACAAACGGGCGGTCAAATGCCGCGTTGTGGGCAATGACCACGTCGACGTTTTTCAAAAATTCAGCCACGCGTGAGTCGTCGATGTGCTGGCCTTTCACCATCTCATCGGTGATGTGATGCACGGCAATGGTGGCGGGGGGAATGGCAAAGCCTGGGTCTTCCAGCTCGTCAAACACATCGCATACGCGGAACACCACGCCTGTGACGGGGTCGAACTCAAAGGCCAGCATGCCCAGCTCAATCACGCGGTCGGTGACCACGTCAAAGCCTGTGGTCTCGGTGTCTAACACGACGCCTTTTTTGAGCTTTTGGCCGGGGGCGGGGGTGTTGAACACACGGCCCGGGACGAGGCGGCGAAGCACGCGGTAGTCGGGGTGTTGCTCGAGTTGCCGTGCGAGTTGTTCGATGTCTTGAGTCATGGGGTCCATGTTAAGCGTGGTCGGCCTGTGTGACGTTGCGTTTGGCGATGGCGCGTGACAAAAATAAACCCAAACTGCAAACCACCAAGGCATCGGCTGCCAAAACATAGTGGGAGTTGACGTGGTTGAACAGTTCTGCCAAGACCACAACGCCCAAGGATTGTCCGAAAAACATAAATCCCGCAAATAGCGTGACGCCCGTGGCCCGCGCTTTAGGCAGCAATTGCGTGGCTTTGGCCTGCATGGTGTTGTGGAACATCGCAAAGCTGAACCCTGCAACAAAGCAAGACGGCAACGCAAGTTGCCACCAAGGCGAAAAAGCGATGACAACAAATGCTGCCCCAAAGCCAATGCCGCCATTGCGGGCAAGGCCGACTTCGCCAAACCGTCGGATGGTGATTTTTGCTGTCGCCATGTAAGCCATACCGCCTAGTCCAAAGAATGCGGTTGTTCCGCCTGCCATGGTCAGCGAAATATGGTGGACCTGGTGCAAATGTGCGGCTGTCACGGCCAAGGCACCAAACACGGTGGCACCCTCAATCAGTGCCATGCTTAAAAAAATACGCGCCCAAGGGTTGTGCGCCACTTGTTGGAGTTGCTTGAAAAACCCCAAGGGCGCATGCGTCTGTTGCGCCGCAGGATCTAAGCGTTTGAGTTGCTGCCAAAGTAAAAAACTCACGGTGGCAAACGCCGTGGCCATCAACCCAAAGGCCCAGCGCCAGCCCAAGGTGTCGGTCAACAAACCCCCAAACAACTGTCCCGCAGTGATGCCCAGCATGGTGCCCAAGCCCACGCGCGCCAGCGTTTCTTGGCGCTGTTCGTAATGCACCGCATCACCGACCCAAGCCAACGAGAGTGGAATGATGGCCGCGGCGGCCAGCGCTGTGGCGACGCGAGCTGCCACCAACACATCAAGGTCCTCACTGAAACCCGAGAGCACGCAGCCCAAGCTGCAACCTAGGGTGGCCAACATGACCACGCGGTATTTGCCAAAACGGTCACCCACGGGGCCATAAAACAGCTGCATCAAACCATAGGTGATCGCAAAAAATGAAATGACCTTCGAGGTCTCGCTGATCGGGGCGCTGAAGACCCGCGATAGCTCGGGCAGCATGGGGTCACAAATGCGCTGCACCGTCATGCTGCAAAACGTGGCGAGTGACAACAAAAAAATTGCCCGACGGGTGGTGGGCGATAGTGCGTTTGGGGTCGCGTGGGGGGGGTGGGTATCGTTTTTCAAAGCGGTCCCACTTTACCTGCTCCTTGTGGGAGAAGCCTGTCGCCCGTAAGTCAGAGTCGCGAAATTTGTGGTTTGCGGTTTAGCATTGATGCCATGAAGTTTTTAGCGTCTTTGTTATTTTTCAGTTTGAGTTTTGTGGTTTTGCCAATTTCTGCCCAGCCACACACCGTGGGTTTGAAGGTCGAAGTCATGGGCGTTTACTTCTCACCCCCCAACGATGCTGCCGCTGCTGTTGTGAAAGCCATTGATGCCAGCGAGCATGAGGTGTTGGTGCAAGCCTATGGCTTCACCCACAACGGCATGGCGCAAGCTTTGGTGCGGGCGCACCAGCGTGGCGTGACGGTGCGTGTCCTGCTGGACCAAAAAAGCCACAGCTCGAACCGCTATGTGATCGGTGTCTTGACCCATGCTGGCATCGCGTTACGCCAAGACGGCAAACATGCCATCGCGCACAACAAGGTGATGGTGATCGATCGGAACATTGTGATCACGGGGAGTTTTAACTTCACCAACTCAGCCGCGACGCGCAATGCGGAAAATTTATTGGTTTTGAAGTCTGCGGATTTGGCCGAAACATACCGTCTCCAGTGGCAAAACCACTGGGGACACGGCGTGGAATAAAGGTGTGAATGGCCAGATTTAGTCTGGCAGCTCTAAAACGCACCATTCAGGCGCAAAACCCTTGTCAATGCGAAAGTTATCTCTAAAATACAAAATATGCTGCACTGCAACATTAATTCGGTTCATGCAGGACTGAAAGCAGTTTGAACGTACTTTTTTATAAATTTTGGAGATTCGAAATGACTTTGACCCCTGAGCAAGTAATGGCCGCCAACAAAGCCAACCTCGAAACTTTGGTGGGTTTGACGACCAAGGCCTTTTCTGGCGTGGAACAACTCATTGAGTTGAACTTGGCTGCTGCCAAAAGCACTTTGGCTGATTCACAGCAACAAGCCCACGCGACTTTGAGTGTGAAAGATGCACAGGAATTGCTGACTTTGCAAGCCAGCTTGTTCCACACCTTGGCTGAAAAAGCGGTGGCCTACAACCGTCACTTGGTGGCCATCACCAATGGCACAAGTTCACATTTCCAGGGCCACATCGAGTCCAAAGTGGTGAATGCGCAAAAAGCTTTGCATGACATGGTGGACAACGCTGCCAAAAACGCGCCTGCTGGCTCGGAGACTGCTGTCGCCGCCTTCAAAACAGCCCTCTCTGCTGGCAACAGCGCTTTAGAGTCTGTGCAAAAAGCTGTCAAGCAAGCCGCAGAGGTGGCCGAATCCAACTTCAAAAGCATGACTGAAACGGCTTTGAAGTCAACCGCTGCTAAGCCTGCTGCTAAAAAGCGTTAATTTTTGGGCGCTCCATTATTGTGACGCGGCTCCTTCGGGAGTCGTTTTCATTTGCTGGGCCATTGGCAGGTGCGAAATGGCGAGTCCTGCTTCTGAAATATGATTCAGGCCATGGACAAGCGTTTATTTTTGAGTGTTTGCATCACGCCCCTCTTGGTGGCGTGTTCGTCGACCTCCCGCAAGTCGCCGCCCACCGCACCCCCCTCTCAAAGCTATCCCAACAACCCTGCCAAGCGCCAAGACATCGTCATGCAAGCCATGGCCATGCTGGACCGCGGCTACACCTACGGTGGCAAAAAACTCCACACCGGGTTTGATTGTTCAGGGCTGGTGTCGTTTGTTTACAAAGAGTCTGCAGGCATCGCCCTCAAAGGCAACGCGGCGCAAATGGCCAATGCCAGCAAACCAGTGGAAGCCCACGAAGCCCACCCCGGTGACTTGGTGTTTTTCAACACCCTCGGGCCATCGTTTTCACATGTGGGCATCTACATTGGCGGTGGTAAGTTTGTGCATGCCGCCAATGAACGCACGGGCGTGAAAACCGAGCGCCTGAGCAACAGCTATTGGGCCAAGCGCTTTGAAGGCTATCGCACCCTCTTTGCTTGAGCCGTCTGGACTTGAACTCAGCCATCCTTGGCGCAGTCAAGTGGGCTTCAAGCGTGATCGCGAATGGCCTGCGCGGCCTCTCTAACCAGGGCGGGGCCTTTGTAAATCAGACCGGTGTAAATCTGAACCACATCCGCACCTGCCTTGATTTTGGCCACGGCATCCGCGCCACTCAAAATGCCGCCCACGCCAATGATGGGGAAATCAGGGCCCATCGCAGCACGCAGCTGGCGGATGACTTCATTGCTTTTCTCAAAAACTGGCGCACCCGACAGGCCTCCTGTTTCTTGCGCGTGTGGCATGCCTTGCACGGCGTCGCGAGCAATGGTGGTGTTGGTCGCAATCACGCCCCACGAGGGCGGTTCATCGTTCACGCCATGGCGCTTCAAGGTAGCGGCAATCACTGAAATTTGGTCGCTGTCCAAATCAGGGGCAATCTTGATGAACACAGGCACTTGCTTGCCATGCAGTTGCGCCAACTCAGCGCGGCGTTTGGCAAGTGTGCCAATCAGCACGTCCAGTGCCTCATCGCTTTGCAGATCTCGCAGGTTTTTGGTGTTGGGGCTAGAGATGTTCACCGTCACGTAGTCGGCATGGGGGTAGACGCCGTCTAGGCAAATCAAATAGTCGTCAGCCGCGCTCTCAATTGGTGTGGCGGCGTTTTTGCCGATGTTCAGGCCCAACAGCATGGGTGTGCCACCCGGCGTGCTTGCGTTGTGTCGGAACTTTGCCAGCTTGACATTCGCCAAAAATGCCTCCAAACCATCGTTGTTAAAACCCAAGCGGTTGATCAAAGCATTGGCTTGGGTCAAGCGAAACATGCGGGGTTTGGGGTTGCCAGGCTGGCCCTTTGGCGTGACTGTGCCCACTTCCACAAAACCGAAACCCATGGCGGCTAAGCCATCAATGCAGTGGGCGTTTTTATCCAGACCTGCTGCCAAACCCACCCGGTTGGGAAATGTCAAACCCGCCAGTTGCACCGGGTCTTGCACGCGCTCTTGGCGGTAACCCCAAGCCAAAGGCGTGTTTTGCGTGCGGGCCAGCAGGGCCAGCGTGTGCTCATGGGCGGTCTCCGCATCCATGGCAAACAGAAACGGGCGGGCGAGGGCATAGGGCAACAACGACATGGATAATCTCAGGCTTTGGTCAATAGAACTTGGATTTTCGCCCATGAGCAACCCACACAACCCCGCGCCTCTGACGCAAGATGCATTAAAGACTTTGGTGGGCCAAGCCGCCTTGCAATATGTGGTGCCTGGTGAGGTGGTGGGTGTGGGCACAGGCTCCACGGTGAACAAGTTCATTGATGCCTTGGCTACGATGAAAGACCCAATCAAAGGCGCTGTGTCTAGCTCTGTGGCCTCCACCGAACGCCTGCAAGCTTTGGGCATCCAAGTGTTTGATGCGGCCGAGGTCGAAAGCCTGTCTGTTTACATCGACGGTGCAGATGAAATCGACCACCAAGGTCACATGGTCAAAGGCGGCGGCGCTGCGCTGACCCGCGAAAAAATTGTGGCTGCTCAGTCCAAGATGTTTGTGTGCATTGCCGATGAAAGCAAATTGGTTGATGCGCTCGGTGTGTTCCCTTTACCGGTTGAAGTGATTCCCATGGCCACCGCACGCGTGATGCGCCAGTTCATGGCGATGGGCGGCAGCGCCAAGGTGCGTTTGAAAGATGGTCAACCTCTGGTGACGGACAACGGCCAGCACATCGTCGATGTGACCGGTTTGAAAATCAGCGATCCACTGCAGTTTGAAACCGATGTCAGCCAATGGCCGGGCGTGGTGACGGTCGGTGTGTTTGCCCACCAAAAAGCGCAGGTGTGTTTGCTGGGCACATCGACCGGTGTGAAGACTTTGACGTTTTAATTCGACCCGCTTAACAAAAAGCAAAAAGCCCTGACGGTGTCGTCAGGGCTTTTTTTCAGGGTGCAGGGTGTGCGTTAAACCTGAGTCATGCCTTGGTGGCGCAGCAATGCGTCCAGTTGAGGCGCACGGCCACGGAAGGCTTTGAACGAAGCCATCGCGGGGCGGCTGCCGCCGACTTCCAAAATCGTTTCGCGGTAGCGGCGGCCTGTGTCTATGCTGGGTTCACCGTCTGCGCCAGCGGTTTCTTCAAACGCGGCGTAGGCATCGGCTGAGAGGACTTCGGCCCACTTGTAGCTGTAGTAGCCCGCAGCGTAGCCACCGGCAAAGATGTGGCTGAAGGTATGCAGCGTGCGGCCCCATGCAGGGCTTTGCAACACGGCCACTTCGGCGCGCACATCACGCAGCACTTGCATGAAGTCTTGCGCTTTGTCGCCGTCAGAGTGCAGCAGCATGTCCACGAGTGAGAACTCAATTTGGCGCAAGGTTTGCAAACCGCTTTGGAAGTTTTTGGCTGCCAGCATTTTGTCGAACAAGGCACGTGGCAATGGCTCGCCAGTGTCCACGTGCGCCGTCATGTGGCGCAACACGCTCCACTCCCAGCAGAAGTTCTCCATGAACTGGCTGGGCAGTTCGACCGCGTCCCACTCGACGCCGCTGATGCCAGAGACATCGCGCTCGTTCACTTGCGTGAGCATGTGGTGCAAGCCGTGGCCGCATTCGTGGAAGAGGGTGATCACATCGTCGTGTGTCAGCAGCGGGGGCTTGCCACCCACGCCCTCGGCAAAGTTGCACACGAGGTGTGCCACGGGTGTTTGCAGCGTGCCAGTGTCGGGGCGCAACCAACGGGCGCGCACATCGTCCATCCACGCGCCGCCGCGTTTGCCTGCACGAGCGCCTGGGTCGAGGTAGAACTGGCCCACCAGTTGTCCCGCGCGCTCCATGCGATAGAACTCAACGGCGGGGTGCCACACGGGCGCTGCATCGCGGCGAATGCTCACCTCAAACAAGGTTTCCACAATCTTGAACAAACCTGCCAGCACCTTAGGCGCTGTGAAGTACGGTTTGACTTCTTGCTCACTGAAGGCGTAGCGTGCTTCTTTGAGCTTCTCACCGATGTAAGGCCAATCCCACGGTTGTGGGTCTTGAAGGTTCAAGTGCTCGGCTGCAAACGCACGCATCTCGGCCACGTCTTTCTCGGCGTAGGGACGGGCACGTTTGGCGAGGTCGCGCAAGAAAGCCATCACCTCGGCGGGCGACTGCGCCATCTTGGCAGCCAATGACACCTCGGCGTAGTTGGCGTAGCCCAAGAGCTGCGCTTCTTCTTGGCGCAAGGCCAAGATTTCTTTGACCCACTGTGTGTTGTCTTGTTCGGCTTTCCCTGCTTGCACCGCTTCCGATTGGTCAGAGGCGCGTGTGGCGTAAGCGCGGTACAGCTTTTCGCGCAGGGCCGAGCTGTGTGCAAACTGCATGATGGGCAGGTAGCACGGCATTTTCAAATTCAGCTTGTGGCCTGCCACGCCATCTCTTTCTGCCGCTTCGCGTGTGGTTTGCACCACGTCGTCTGGCACGCCGGCCAGCTCTTCGGTGGAAACAATGGCCGACCATTGGTCGGTCGCGTCCAGCACGTTCTCGCTGAACTTTTGGCTCACCTCGGCTTGACGTTCTTGAATAGTGGCAAAGCGTTCTTTGGCTGCGCCCACCAGCTCTGCACCCGACAACACAAAGTTGCGCATGGCCAAGGTGTGGGCGTGTCTTTGCTCGGCGTTCAAGCTGGCCACGTCGATGGCTTTGTACTTGGCATACAAACGCTCGTCTGCGCCTAGGCGTGTGTAGAACTCGGTCACGCGTGGCAGTGCTTCGGTGTACGCAGCGCGCAACTCTGGCGTATCGGCCACAGCGTGCAGATGGTTCACAGCGCCCCAAGCGCGGCTGAGTTTCTCGGTGGACACATCCAGCACCGAAGCAATCGCTGTCCACTCGGCGGGGAAGTCAGCCGCCGTCACTTGTTCTAAGGCTGCATCGGCCGCAGGCAACATGTGGTCAAGCGCAGGCGCAATGTGCGCTGGCTTGATGGCGTCAAACAGCGGATGGTTTGAAAAATCGAGAAGTGGATTGTTCAGTGACATGCAAAACTTTCAAGATAAAGATGACCCAAATGTGCGGCATAACCAGCACCCGCCACGTGTGCAGCAAACTCAGTGCTTCTCAAACAAGGCCCGTTGCGCCGATGCCAAGGTGTTGACCAACAGCATTGTGATGGTCATCGGTCCAACCCCACCTGGGACAGGGGTGATGTAGCCAGCCACTTCAAGCACACCGTCAAAGTCCACGTCGCCGCAGAGCTTGCCTTCATCGTTGCGGTTCATGCCCACGTCCAGCACCACTGCGCCAGGCTTCACCATGTCGGCGGTCAGCACATTGCGTTTGCCCACGGCGGCCACGATCACATCGGCTTGCAGCGTGAGTGCTTTGAGGTTTTGGGTGCGCGAGTGCGCCACCGTCACGGTGGCATCTTTTTGCAGCAGCATGAGGGCCATGGGCTTGCCCACAATGTTGCTGCGGCCAATCACCACGGCGTGTTTGCCCTTCAGGTCGTAACCAATGCTCTCCAGCATCTTCATACAGCCATAGGGCGTGCAAGGCCAGAAACCGGGCATGCCCGTCATCAAGGCACCGGCGCTGGCGATGTGAAACCCGTCCACGTCTTTGGCGGGGCTGATGGCTTCAATCACTTTTTGGGCATCGATGTGCGCAGGCAAGGGCAGTTGCACCAAGATGCCGTGAATGCTGTCGTCGTGGTTTAACGCGTCCACGCGGGCCAACAAATCGGCCTCGGTCATGGTGACTTCGTATTTTTCAAGCACCGAGTGCAGGCCCGCTTCTTCGCAGGCTTTGACCTTGTTGCGCACATAGACCTGGCTGGCTGGGTTGTCGCCCACCAACACCACGGCCAAACCGGGCGTCAGGCCTTTGGTTTTGAGCGCTGCGGTGTCGGCGGCCACTTGGGCTCGCAGTTGCTTGGAGAGGGCGTTGCCGTCAATGAGTTGTGCAGTCATGGTGTCTGTGTATCGATGTGATTTGGAATTGAAAACGCCCGCGTTGAACGGGCGTTGTGGATGTAGATGTAAGTGGAAGGTTCAGCTTGTATCGCGTGACCCTCAAGCCTTGGGTGCGTTTTGTCCGAGGGCGGTTTTCAGCAAATCAGCCACAGTGTTGGCGTTGAGCTTTTCCATGATGTTGGCGCGGTGGGCTTCCACGGTTTTGATGCTGATGCCCAGGTCGTCGGCAATTTGCTTGTTCAAGCGCCCAGCCACAATCCGCTCCAGCACTTGGGCTTCTCGGGTGGTCAGCTTGGCCATCAACGCGTCACGGCTGGCGGCTTGCAAGGACTCGGCAAATGCGGTGGTTGCTTGGGTCAACATGCGCTCGACCAAGGTGACCAAAGCGGTTTCGTCAAAAGGCTTTTGGATGAAGTCCATCGCGCCTTTTTTCATGGTGTCGACTGCCATGGGCACGTCGCCGTGGCCAGTGATGAACATGACAGGCAAAGGCGATTTGCGTTCGACCAAACGGTCTTGCAGCTCGAGGCCTGTCATGCCACCCATGCGGATGTCCACAATCAAACAGGCCACTTCGCGTGGGTCGTAGCGGCTGAGGAAGGTTTCGGCGGAGTCAAAGCAGCGAACGCGGTAGTCCTTGCCTTCTAGCAACCATTGCAATGAATCGCGAACGGCCTCGTCGTCATCAACAACGTAGACCGTACCTTTTTTGGGAATCAAGCTCATCAATAAAACTCCAACCTAGCGGACCGGTATCCAGAAGGAAAAGCGGCAGCCCGTTATTTCCTCCGCATTGTAGATGTTCTCAGCTTTCATCCGCCCCTGGTGGGATTCCACAATGGAGCGGCACAAATTCAGGCCAATGCCCATGCCTTCTGACTTGGTGGAGAAGAAGGCTTCAAACAAATGTTCCATCACTTCGGGCGGCAGGCCACGACCTGAGTCGGTGACAGAAAACTCAATCACATCTTGCTCCTCTTCCTTGCGCGGCAGCACTTTCAGTTCGACATCGCGCCGGGTCAGCGGGCGCTGCGCGATGTCAATGGACTCGGCAGCATTGCGCATCAAATTCACCAGCACTTGCTCAATCAATATCGGGTCGGCATGGACAGCGGGCAGACGAGCGGCCATCACTTGGCTCAGGCGCACCTGTCGCCGACGCATCTCAATACCGGCCAATTCCACGGCTTCTGCCACCATGGTGGCCACATCGGCTTGGGTGCGGTTGGGTTCGCTGCGTTTCACAAAACTGCGGATGCGTTGAATGATTTGGCCAGCGCGCTGCGCTTGGTGTGCGGTTTTCTCCAAGGCTTTGAGCAAGTCCTCTTCACTCAAGTTGTTGGCCTTGATGCGGGACACCATGCCGCTGCAATAGTTGCTGATGGCGGTCAGCGGTTGGTTGAGCTCGTGGGCCACGCTGGACGCCATTTCTCCCATGGTGATCAAACGGCTGGCCGATTGGGCGCGTTCGGCTTGTACCAGTGCCTGTTCTTCCGCTTGGCGGCGTGCGGTGATGTCGGATGCAATCACCATTTGTGCCAAACGGCCATCCACCCAATTCAGGTAGCGCGAGCGCACTTCCAGCCATTTGCCCAATTCGGGCAAGTAAATTTCTGCGTTTTCGGCTTTGGACTCCGTCATGCCCTCGGTGGGCAAGCCCATCAAAGCATCGTCTTGGTCTTGGGCATCGTCGCCAGCAGCCTCAGATTCGGGCAAGCTGCGGGGTTGACCCGCCTGTGTGACCAAGTTCAAGTGGCCCTGCGTGGTGCTGGCAAACCATTGGCGATAGAGCTTGTTGGCAAACAGCAACTCTTTGCTACCTAAAGGCGCCACAGAGACCGAGGCGTCCAAGCCTTCCAGCACTGTGGTGAAACGGTCGTGTGCCGCAGAGAGTTGTTCGCGGACGCGGTTGGGTTCGGTGATGTCGGTCATCGACGTCATCCAGCCGGTTTGCTGACCGAGGGCATCGATCAGCGGAGACACATACAAACGGGCATCAAAAACTTGATCATTTCTGCGTTTGACGCGCACTTGAAAGCCGCTGCTGGTGGTTTCGCCTTTGAGTTCTTGGGCGAGTTTTTGCTCTAAGGTTTCACGGTCTTCGTCTGGCCAATAGGGAAAAGGGGGCAAGCGGCCCACCAGTTCTTCTTCGCTCCAGCCAGTCATCTGGCAAAAAGCGGCATTCACATAGGTGATGCGGCCCTTCAGGTCCATCGCACGCATACCCGTGAGAATGGAGTTTTCCATGGCGCGGCGAAAATTGGTCTCGGCGACCAAGGCTTGTTGCACCTGCACGCGGCGTTTGGTGTGCTGCCATGTGCCAATCAACATCCATGCGGTGATGGCACTGAGAGCCACCACCAACCAAAACACGCCGTTCCCCACCAAGCCTGACGAGGTGCGATAGGCTTGTGCGTGCAAGGCCAAGTCATACCCCACGGGGGTGATGGGGACCTCGTATTCGTTGGTTCTGAACAACCAAGGCAAAACCTCTGTCACTTTGGGTTTTGCCGTGTCGGCTTGACCAGCCAACACGAGGTTGCTGGCATCTCGCAACGACACGGCATAGCGATCTGAGACTTCTGTGGGGACAGCAAAACGCAGCATGCCTTCCATGCTGTACTCCGCAATGATCACTCCTTCAAACTTGCCCCGGTTGTACAACGGCACATGGAGTTGTAAAAATGCATACGCGGTTTGGGTTGGGTTTTTTTCTAGAACAGGGTGTGAATACACCGGCTGTTGTAATTCACGCGCCAACTGAAACGTGCGCATGGTTTCGGAGTGGGCGATGGTTTGTCCTGGTGCCAGTGCCAGAGTGGTGTTGCTGCTGGGACTTGTGTAGGTTCCCTGCACGCGCAGCATGGGGTCCACCCATGTCAGGCTGGCCATTTCTAAGCTTTGAATCAGGACGGCTTTGGCCTCTGCATTGAAAGTTTTTTTGTTGGTACCGCCGTCGATGATGTCGCGGGCCAAGCGCATGACTTGTTCTTGCTTGTCCAGCAAGCGCAAACGCATGCGCTGCTGTGCGTATTCCACATCGCGACTGATGACTTCTTGTTCGCGGTCGAGTTCTTCGTAACGCAGATACCAAAATGCTGTGGTGATGGCTGCCATGAACAAAATCACAGCCGCCAAAGGCGCCATAAACGCGAAACGGTCTTGTCGGTTGGGCGTTTGTTGGGTCCACCAACTGCGCCACTTGACAGCGATGGGTTTGAGCAATGAGGCTGGTGATGTTTTGAACATGTGGCTTGAGTTTATGTCTGCTCTTCATGCCCTTTTTTCTGTAATTACAAAATTTCACTATAAGAAATCATTGACCGCTATTTGAAATAATTAGAAATTGTGCGAAACTTCGCGCATTCGATTGATAACCGTGCAACAAGGAGACAAACATGTCAGCACAACCGAACGATCTGCGCACCGACGTGGACAGCCAGGAAACGCGTGAATGGATGGATGCGCTGTCAGCTGTCATCCAGTCAGAAGGACCTGAACGCGCACATTTTTTACTCGAGCAGTTGCTTGAACATGCTCGCGAGAGCAGCATTGACATGCCGTTCTCGGCCACCACCGGTTACGTCAACACGATCGAACCCGACCAAGAAGCCCACTGTCCCGGCAACATTGAAATTGAAGAGCGCCTGCGCGCCTACATGCGCTGGAACGCGATGGCGATGGTGGTCAAAGCCAACCGCCACAACCCAGCAGACGGCGGTGACCTTGGCGGTCACATTGGCTCGTTTGCCTCTTTGGCCCACATGTTTGGTGCAGGCTTCAACCACTTCTGGCACGCGGAAAACGAAAACCACGGTGGTGACTGCTTGTACATCCAAGGCCACGTGTCGCCTGGGGTGTATGCCCGTGCTTATCTTGAAGGCCGTCTGACCGAAGTGCAGTTGCTCAACTTCCGTCAAGAAGTGGATGGCAAAGGCTTGTCCAGTTACCCGCACCCCAAACTCATGCCTGAGTTCTGGCAGTTCCCTACCGTGTCCATGGGTCTGGGTCCTTTGATGGCGATCTATCAAGCGCGCTTCTTGAAGTACTTGCACGCACGCGGCATTGCCAACACCGAAAACCGCAAGGTCTGGGTGTTCTGTGGTGACGGCGAGATGGACGAAGTGGAATCTTTGGGCGCCATCGGTTTGGCCGCACGTGAAAACCTAGACAACCTGATCTTCGTGGTCAACTGCAACTTGCAACGTTTGGACGGCCCTGTGCGCGGCAACGGCAAGATCGTGCAAGAACTCGAAGGTGAATTCCGTGGCTCGGGCTGGAACGTCATCAAGCTCTTGTGGGGCAGCGAGTGGGACAAGCTGTTGGCCCGCGACAAAGATGGCGCTTTGCGCAAGATCATGATGGACACCTTGGACGGTGACTACCAAGCGTTCAAAGCCAACGACGGTGCCTATGTCCGCAAACATTTCTTCGGCCGTGACCCGCGCACACTTGAGATGGTGGCGCACCTGAGCGACGACGACATTTGGAACTTGAAGCGTGGCGGCCACGACCCACAAAAGGTGTATGCGGCTTACCACGAAGCGGTCAACCACAAAAACCAACCCACGGTGTTGCTCATCAAAACCGTAAAAGGTTTTGGCATGGGCAAGGCGGGCGAGGGCAAAAACACGGTGCACCAAACCAAGAAGCTCACGGATGACGACATCAAGTACATGCGTGACCGTTTCAACATCCCAATCCCAGACAGCGAGCTGTCCAAGATTCCGTTCTACAAGCCCGCGGACGACACGCCCGAAATGCGTTACTTGCACGAGCGCCGCAAGGCCTTGGGCGGCTACTTGCCACACCGTCGCGTCAAAGCAGAAGAACACTTCACGGTGCCCGCCATCGAGACCTTCAAGGCCGTGATGGAGCCCACCGCCGAAGGCCGTGAAATTTCGACCACCCAAGCCTATGTGCGCTTTCTCACGCAGCTCTTGCGCGACCAAGCCCTGGGTCCACGCGTGGTGCCAATTTTGGTGGACGAGGCCCGCACCTTTGGTATGGAAGGTTTGTTCCGTCAAATTGGCATTTACAACCCAGCGGGTCAGCAGTACACACCGGTCGACAAAGACCAAGTGATGTACTACAAAGAAGACGTTGCGGGTCAAATCTTGCAAGAGGGCATCAACGAAGCCGGCGGTATGTCGAGCTGGATTGCGGCTGCCACCAGCTACTCCACCAGCAACCGCATCATGGTGCCGTTCTACGTGTACTACTCGATGTTTGGTTTCCAACGCATTGGCGACTTGGCTTGGGCTGCGGGCGACATGCAAGCACGCGGCTTCTTGTTGGGCGGCACATCGGGCCGTACCACCCTGAACGGCGAAGGCTTGCAACACGAAGACGGTCACAGCCACATCATGGCCAACACCATTCCCAATTGCGTGTCTTACGACCCCACCTTCGCACACGAAGTCGGCGTCATCTTGCACCACGGCTTGAAGCGCATGGTGGAGAAGCAAGAAAACGTTTTCTACTACATCACCTTGTTGAACGAAAACTACGCCATGCCCGGCCTCAAAGCTGGCACCGAAGAGCAAATCATCAAAGGCATGTACTTGCTGCAACAAGGCGAAGGCAAAAAAACTGCACCCCGCGTGAACTTGTTGGGCTCGGGCACCATCCTGCGCGAGTCCATCGCTGCACGCGACTTGCTGGCTGCCGATTGGGGCGTCGCTGCCAACGTCTGGAGCTGCCCAAGCTTCAACGAACTCACACGCGACGGCCAAGACGCCGAGCGTTACAACTTGTTGCACCCCACCGACAAGCCAAAAGTGCCTTTCGTGTCTGCACAGTTGGACCCTTATGTCGGCCCCGTGGTCGCCTCGACCGACTACATGAAAGCCTATGCCGAACAGATTCGTCCGTTCATCCCCAAAGGCCGCACCTACAAAGTGTTGGGCACCGACGGTTTTGGTCGTTCCGACTTCCGCAGCAAGCTGCGTGAGCACTTTGAAGTCAACCGCCACTACATCGTGGTGGCAGCCCTCAAAGCCCTCAGCGAAGAAGGCACCGTGCCAGTGGCACAAGTGGCTGAAGCCATCCAAAAGTACGGCATCAAAGTCGACAAGATCAACCCGCTGTACGCATAAATATTCGGGAGACACAACATGGCATTGGTAGAAGTAAAAGTCCCAGACATTGGGGATTTCGACGAAGTCGCAGTCATTGAGTTGCTGGTCAAAGTGGGCGACACCGTGAAAGCCGAACAGTCCCTGATCACCGTCGAATCAGACAAAGCCTCGATGGAAATTCCATCGAGCACTGCGGGTGTGGTGAAAGAGCTGCGCGTGAACTTGGGCGACAAGGTCAAACAAGGCTCCGTGGTGTTGGTGGTGGAAGCTGCGGGTGCTGGTGCTGCCCCTGCAGCCGCCGCACTTGCCGCTGCCGCTCCTGTCGCCGCCGCTGCGCCTGCACCCGTTGCAGCTGCAGCGCCTGTTGCCGCCGCCGCATCAGGCCTCATCGACATTCACGTGCCAGACATTGGCGACTTCAAAAACGTGGCCGTCATCGAAGTGTTTGTCAAGCCTGGCGACAGCATCAAGGTGGAGCAATCGCTCATCACCGTGGAGTCTGACAAAGCCTCGATGGAAATTCCATCGTCTCACGCGGGCGTGCTCAAAGAGCTGAAGGTCAAAGTGGGCGACACCGTCAACATCGGTGACTTGTTGGCCATTTTGGAAGGCTCTGTGTCTGCCGTTGCTGTACCTGTGGCTGCTGCCGCATCTGCAGTTGCAGCTTCTGCGTCAGCTGCTGTTAGCTCGCCTGCTGCCGTTGCCGCAGCGGTGGCTGCCGTGGCAGCACCCGCACATGCGCCAGGTGCACCTTCCTTGGGCTTGCCACACGCATCACCCTCTGTTCGCAAATTCGCACGCGAACTCGGTGTGCCGTTGGAAGAAGTCAAAGGCTCGGGCAACAAAGGCCGCATCACGCAAGACGATGTGCAAGCCTTTACCAAATCTGTCATGTCTGGTGCCACACAAACCAAAGCGCAAGCCGCCAAAGGTTCCGCCGGTGGTGACGGTGCCGCATTGGGCCTCATTCCTTGGCCGAAGGTCGACTTTGCGAAGTTTGGCCCGATCGAGCGCAAAGAATTGGGTCGCATCAAAAAGATCAGCGGTGCCAATTTGTTGCGTAACGCCATCATGATTCCCGCAGTGACCAACCACGATGATGCTGATATCACCGAGTTGGAAGCCTTCCGTGTGTCGACCAACAAAGAAAACGAAAAGTCTGGCATCAAAGTCACCATGTTGGCGTTTTTGATCAAGGCTTGCGTGGCTGCGTTGAAGAAA
>JAIXRH010000108.1 GCA_027485285.1 Comamonadaceae bacterium
CCCGTCATGCGCACTGGTGCCATTCAAAAAATCAGGTCGGTGTATGTGCGCGATCCTGACTTGAACTTGATTGAAATTTCAGAGTTGGCTTAACAGCCTACAAAAACAACCATGGTTACCCTTGCGCCTCAAGGGGTGGCGATTCATCAGGCATCTTCCCTATCGCGGTTCGGGTCCTGCGGGACAAGATGTGTTGGCAGGCACCGTTGTTATGCCATCAGCACGCCTGCGTCCATCGACGTCGATGCCTGATGTGCCCACAGCCACGGATGATCAAAATCAAACCGTGGGTGGGTCAAAAGGCATGGCCAACAACGTCCGCGCTTCTTGTTGGGTGTGATTGATGATTTGGCGTTTTTCACCAGGGGCAATGCGGCACGAATCAAAGGTTTTCAAAATTTCACGTGTTTGCACACCATCGATTTCGCTGACCACGGTGACTTCGCCTTGCACCACGACATAATGTTTTTCAATGGGAGAGCTATCCAGCGAGGTGTGTCCGCCTGGCTCGTAAATAGACATGCCCATCCACAGCTGGACAGCAGGCCCAGCTTCGCGCCCTTGGAGGCGCAAGCATTGCATGTCGAAGTGGTTGGGTGCCACGTATTCGGGCGCTTGGTTGAGTCGGGTGATGTTCATGCAATGCCTGTGTGGTTAAGGGTTGAAAACCATGCGGCGGCTCGCACCACCAATGACTTCTTGGTACACCGCCAAGACTTGGTCGAGTGAGAACACAGCATCTGCCCTGACCTCAAACGGGTGCAGTGCGCACGCTTCAAAACCAGCGCGCATGGATTCCATGCGTTCGTTGGTTTCGATGCAGCTGAGCGCCAAGGTGTCGATGCCCACATAGGTGTGCATGCCACGGAAGAAGGTGAAGATGTCAAACGGCACGGGTCGCTCGAGGGTGGAAATGAGAATCTGTGTCGCACCTTTGGCCATGGCTTTGTTGGCGGCTTCAAAGTAAGGGCTGCCCACGGTGTTGAACACAAGGTGTGCGCCTTTGCCGCCGCTGAGTTCGCGAATACGCGCCGCCACATCTTCGGTTTTTGCATCCACGGCATGCACACCTTGAGAGGGGCCATCCCATTTGGTGCTGCCACGTTGCACGGCGATCACGTTGGCCCCCGCTTGCGCAGCGAGTTGAACCGCCGCTTGGCCTACTTTGCCGTTGGCGCCCATCACCGCCACGGTTTGTCCGCGTTGCGGCATGCCGCTGCGACGAAACCCTTCATAGGCGGTGATGAAGGGCACACCCACCGAGCCAGCTTGTTCAAAGCTCAGATTCTTCGGTTTTTCGCGCAAAGCGGCTTCAGGCAAGACCAGCCAACCTGCATGCGAGCCATCGCGTGTGATGCCCACATCGCCACCCGAGCCCCACACTTCTTTGCCCACCCATGCGCTGGGGCCGTCCACCACCACGCCCGCAAAGTCGCGGCCTGGGGTGCGTGGAAACACCGCTTGCGGCATCATGCCCAAAGCGGCTTTCACATCGCTGGGGTTCACACCCGCACTGCGCACGCGCACCAGGGCTTCGCCATTTTGTAAAGTGGGCGGCGTTTGTTTTTCGACCGTGGGGGCCAGTTCGCTGGGGGAAGCTGCTTTGGCGTTCACGCGCACGGCGCGCAAGTCTTCTTTGTGAATCGACATTACTTTTCCTTTTTTATCTCAAGCGCGGCTGGGTAAGTTGAGCATGGCGCGCGCTTCGCGTGGGTTGGCCAATTCGCCACCCAGGTCATGGATGATGCGCTTGGCTTTGGTCACCAACTCGGCATTGCTCTTGGCGAGCACGCCTTTTTCCAAATAGATGTTGTCTTCCATGCCCACGCGCACATGGCCGCCTGCAAACCAAGCTTGCGCGACGATGGGAAATTCAAACCGGCCAATGCCAAAGGCCGACCAAATGGCGCCCGCCGGCAAGAGGCTGCGAGCGTACAACAAGGTTTCGGGGGAGGAAGAAAACCCATACTTCACGCCCGTCACAAAAGTCCACATGCCGGGACCGTCCAGCGTGCCATCGGCGATCAGGTCACGCGCCAAATGCATGTCACCTGAGTCAAAAATTTCAAGCTCGGGTTTCACGCCAGCTTCACGCATGATATTGGCCATGATGCGCACATTGCGGGGTGTGTTGATCACCACATCGCCGCCGGAGTTCATGGTGTTGAGGTCCAGCGAACACACATCGGGTTTGAGGATGCGCACGTGCGCCACGCGTGTCTCAGGCTGCACCAAGGTCGAGCCAGGGGCCGCCACACGCGGATCGTCCACGCTGGGAATGAAGCGACCGCCGGGGCCGGTGGTGAGGTTGATGATCAGCTCAGGGTTGGCACGGCGCACTTTGTCAAACACCTCGCGGTAGAGCTCGAGCGCCATGGATGGTTTGCCCGTTTTGGGGTCGCGCACATGGATGTGTACTGCGGCTGCACCGGCTTCAGCTGCGGCCAAACATTCGTCAGCAATTTGCGTGGGCGTGACGGGCAGGTGAGGGGTTTGGTCTGGCGTGGTGATGTTGCCAGTGACCGCGCAAGTGAGGAAAGTTTTTTGACTCATATCTGGTTCATTTCAATTCAGAGGTGACGACCGCCATCGACCAAGATGCGTGTGCCCGTGACGTAGCGCATGGTGGTGGCGCAGGCTTGCACCACGGCGGCCACGTCGTCCACCGTGCCAATGCGGCGCAGGGGAATGGTGTTGGCGACTTTCTCGTTGAAGTCCGCGCCACGGCCCGGCACAAAGCTGGAATCCACCACGCCGGGCGACACCGAGATGACACGCACATGCGGCGCAAACGCTTTGGCCAGTGCGTCACCCACCACGTCAATGCTGGCCTTGGCGGCCACATAGGCCAAGTTGCTGCCCGTGCCGGTGAAGCCTGCGATGGAGGAAATGTTGACGATCAAGCCATCTTCTGACTTCTTGAGCAAAGGCATGAAAGCGCGAATGGTGGCGATCACGCCGCGAAAGTTGACCTTCAAGATGTCGTCAATCAAGTCGTCCGTCAACGCATCTAAGTCATTGGCTGGCACGGCCTTGGTGTAGCCCGCGCTGTTGACGAGGATGTGAACCACACCGCATTGCGCAGCCACTTGGTCGGCCACGGCTTGAAGCGATGCGCTGTCAGTGACTTGGACTTTGAACGTGAGGTGGCCGGAGCCAGGCAAGGCGGCGGCTTTGGCGGCTGCCGCTTCAGGCGCTTCGGAGTTGTAAAGCAGCACACAGCGTGCGCCGAGTTTGGCCAAGCGCTGGGCAGAGGCCAAGCCAATGGCGCCTGTGCCGCCGGTGATCACCGCAACGCGGCCTATCAATGATTCTGTGGGTGCAAAGCTGGAAGTCATGGGTTGTGGTCAGTGGGGGAAGCAAGTTGCCGCGCAGTTCGCTGGTGGGCACAGGGCAGCCGGATGGCTGCGGTGGTGGTGTGAAACATCGATGCCTCCTGATGGAAAGTTTTATTGCGTGAAGTCCACGCGTGTGGCTAACCTTTTATTCATCGCAATTTCATCGGCAATGACTTTGCCAAACTCTGCAGAGCTGGAACCTGCGGTGGCAAAGCCTTGCTCTGCAAATGCGCGTTTGATGTCAGGATCTTCCAGCAGTTTGTTGACTTCCGTGCGCATGCGGCTCACGTGTTCAGTGGGCGTGCCTGCGGGAAACCAAAAGCCATACCAAGGGGTGTAGACAAAGCCCTTCACAGCCGCTTCGTCGATGGTGGGCACATCGGGCAATTCGCTCCAGCGTTTGCGTGCGGTGATGGCCAAGGCCTTGAGCTTGCCGGCTTTGATCAAGGGCAAGACGGCGGTGGGTGCGCCAATGACAAAGTCAATGCGGCCGGCCACCAAATCATTGAGCGATTGGCTCACGCCCTTGAAGGGCACATGGGTCATTTTGACGTCTGCGCTGCTGGCTAAAAATTCGCCCGCAAAGTGCATCACATTGCCCACGCCGCCAGAGCCAAAGGTGTATTTGCCAGGGTTTGCTTTGGCATCTGCGAGCAATTCTTTCAAGTTCTTCACTGGCAGGTCAGGACGCGCGGCTACCACAAAGCCCACGCTGTTGGCCACCAAGGTGATGGGCGCGAAATCCTTGATGGGGTCGTAGGGCAAGCTGGCCGACACCACAGGCAAGCTGGCGTGGCTGGAGGAGGTGTTGAGCAGGGTGTAGCCGTCGGGCGCTGATTTAGCCACCAAGTCCGTGCCTATCGCACCACCTGCGCCTGCACGGTTGTCAATCACGATGGGTTGACCCAAGCTTTGCGTCAAGCGGGGGATGAGTGTGCGACCAATGAAATCCATCGGCCCGCCCGCTGCATACGGCACGACCATTTTGATGGGGTGGTTGGGATAGTCACGTGCGGGTGCTGACTGAGCATTTGCATGGGATGCTGAAAAACAAATGCTCAACGCACCGATGACTGTGAAGAACCGCATAAATCGCCTTTCACACTTGCGAACGAAGTGAATATGCGGATGCTATCGAGAGGGCCAGATGATGCCAGTCACCATGGCTACACGTGCGCGATGCCCTAGTGTTTACCCGAGTTCAAGGTGCAGCAAACTGCTCCGTGCCCACAATGCCAATCTTCGTCAGGCCCTGACGCTGGGCACTGGCCAACACACCCGCCACGGCTTCGTACTTGGCTTTGCCTTGTGCTTTGATGTGCAGCTCAGGTTGAGGGTCTTGGGCTTTGGCCTCTCGCAGCCGTGCGTCGAGTGCGGCGCGGTCGGCCAAGGGTTTGCCGTTCCAGTTGACCACGCTGCGTGCGTCTACCTCAATGCGCACGATGTTGGGTTTCTTGATTGGCGGTGTGGCGCTTTGCGGCATGTCGAGGTTGACCGAATGCAGCTGCACAGGGATGGTGATGATGAGCATGATCAGCAGCACCAACATCACGTCGATCAAGGGCGTGGTGTTGATGTCCATCATCACTTCGGGTTCGTCGTTGGTTTGCAGGTTCATCGCCATGCTTATTTCCCCTGCGGCGCGCTGGTGGCAGGACCCTGCGGGTCTGTGACGAAACGCACCTTGGTCAAGCCTGCCATTTGCGCGGCATAGAGCACACGGCCTACGGCTTCAAAGTCTGTTTTGGCGTCGCCGCGAATTTGCACGTCGGGCTGCGGCTTTTTCTCGGCCATTTTTTGCAGCTGCTTGGTCAGCTCGGTATGGCTGCGCACGGGGGCGTCATACAAAAAGGCTTGGCCTTGTGCGTTGACCGACAAGATGATGTTGTCGGGCTTGGTCTCGCGCGGCTGCTGCACCTCGCGCGGCAGTTCTACTTTGACCGATGTGGTCACCACTGGAATGGTGATGAGAAAGATGATGAGCAGCACCAACATCACGTCCACCAAGGGCGTGGTGTTGATGGTGGTCAACAGCGCGTCATCACCCTCACTGGGGCCCAGGTTCATGGCCATGGTTTACTGATTCGCAGGGCCAGATTCAGCAGAACCCAACAGCACGGCATGCAAGTCCGCGCCAAAGGCATGCACTTCTTCCATCGCCACTTTGTTGCGGCGTACCAGCCAGTTGTAGCCGAGCACCGCAGGCACCGCCACCGCCAAACCGATGGCCGTCATGATCAGCGACTCGCCCACAGGCCCCGCCACTTTGTCGATGCTGGCTTGGCCTGACATGCCAATTTTGACCAGCGCGTTGTAAATGCCCCAGACCGTGCCAAACAAACCCACGAACGGCGCAGTCGAACCGACGGTGGCCAAGACCGCCAAGCCGTCTTGCATGCGGCTTTGCACATTGTTCATGGCACGTTGGATGCTCATGGTCACCCAGTCGTTGAAGTTGATGTTGCCCAGCAGGCCAGTGTGTTTGCCTGCGCTCTCCAAACCTTTTTCTGCGATGAAGCGAAACGGGCTGTCGACCTCTAGGCCATCTGCGCCTTGGCGCACATCGCCTGCGTTCCAAAAGTTGTTTTGTGCCGTTTTCGCATAGCGCAGCACGCGGCTTTGTTCGGCCAGCTTGGTGAAGATGACATACCAGCTGCCCATGCTCATGATGATCAAAATCAGCAAGGTGGCTTTGGCCACCCCATCGCCTTGCGCCCACAGCGCGGACAAACCGTAAGGGTTGTCGACGACTTCTGCCGCCAAGGCGTTGGCGCTGAGCACCAGCAGGGTGATGGCCGCTGTGCTGTGTTTGAAAGACGGGTTCAACATGGGATTTCCTTTGGTCTGGGTGCGGCGCTTATTCCAAGCGCCATCGGTATTGGATGGTGGTCCAGCTTTGTTCTGGTTTGCCGTCGACAGTGCCAGGACGGAACTGGCACTTAGACAGTGCATTGCGTGACGCTTCGTCCAAGCGGGCAAAACCTGATGATTTTTCAATGTCGGCTTGCAGCACACGGCCATCCACACCAATCAAAAACTTCAACGTGACCGTGCCTTCTTCTTCCATGCGGCGCGAAGCGCTGGGGTAGTCAGGCTTGGCGCAGTTTGCGCCGGCTTGAATCGCTGCGACTGAGCGAATGGCCGGTGCGGGGGGCGCGGCAGGGCTGGGCGTTGGTGCTGCTGCTGCGGCCACCACGGGGGGCGCAACGGGCTGGGTGATGGCGGGTGCGGTGCTGGTTGGCGCGGGTGGGGGCGGTGTGGGTGTTTGGGCAGGGGGGGGCGTTTTAGGCGGGGGTGAGGGCGGCGTGGGCGTTGGTGGCGCAGCCTCGGTCAACAGCACAGCTTCCACCGTGTTGTCGGTCAGACGCACCACTTCGCGGACCAAGCCTGACGAAATGGCCCACAACAGCAACAAGTGAAGCAACACCACCCCACCGATGCCAATGAAGTGCTTGCGCGGTGAGCGTTGGCGCGCAGCATAAGGCGAAGCCGCCTGGTTGGCGATGAACACTGCGTGAGAAGAAGACGAATAAGACAAGCGAAGATGCTCTGAAAGTTTCGTCAATTTTAAAGGGCCTGCGTGTCACGCTGGTGGCAGGCGCTGGTCTAGCTCACAGCCTTTGTCCCGATGGCAAAGGCTGTTTTCAGGTCCTTAGACCTGCTTCATGGCGCCTTTGACTTTGCCGCCACGTTCGATTTCGATTTCGCCATAAGTCACATCGCCCGTGACCTTGCCGGTGTTGCGCACGATCAACACGTTTTTGCTGGTGATGGACTGGTTCAACTCGCCCTTGACGTCGATGAAATCAGCCTGTGTGGTGCCAGTCACCACGCCAGCAGCGCCAATCAGCACATCTTTGGCTACCAATTCACCTTCCACCGTTCCTGAGATGATGGCTTGGTTCGGGGCGTTGATCGACCCTTTGAACACCACACCCGTGCCAATGAAAATGCTTTTGTCTTGGTTGCCTTCGCTCATAAACTTGTCTTTCAAAAATATGAATGCTTTCGAGTTTATATCGTTATTGTCAATTATTTCAATAAAACACGCCATTTGGCGCATGAGGTGATGTTTATCAGATGAAAATAAACACCTATGAAAGTCGTTGTTGTCGCCAATCCAAAGGGCGGTGCTGGTAAGTCCACACTGTCCACCAACATTGCAGGTTACTTTGCATCGCAAGGCCATCAAGTCATGCTGGGCGATGCGGACACCCAGCAGTCTTCCAAGTTCTGGCTGACCCAGCGGCCCGACACGCTGCCGCACATTGCCACCTGGGAGTTTCAGCCCGATTTGGTGCTCACCGCCAAGCCCCCGCGCGGTACCACGCATGTGGTGATCGACACGCCAGGCGGCATCCATGGCTGGCGTTTGCAAGAGGTGATTGAGCGCGCCGACAAGGTGATCGTGCCCGTGATGCCCAGTGTGTTTGACATGCAGGCGACCAACGGATTTTTGAATCAATTGGTGCAAATCACGGCCAGGTTGCCCACGCAAGTGGGCGTGGTGGGGAACCGTGTGGACACGCGCACCATCTCAGCGGGCAACTTGCGCACTTTCATCGAGTCATTGCAAGTGCCCGTGCTGAGCTACCTGCGCGATACCCAGTACTACTTGCACATGGCGGCGCATGGCTTGTCGATGTTTGACGTCACGCCCTCGAAAGTTCAAAAAGATTTGGACCAGTGGGCACCTATTTGCCACTGGCTGGATCAAGATTGAGCCTCCACAAAAAACCCGCCAGTAGGCGGGTTTTTTGTGGCTTGGCAATGGATCAGTGGTTGTCTGTCAACTGGTCCAAGATGGCTGGGTTTTCCAAGGTCGAGGTGTCTTGGGTGATCGCCTCGTTCTTGGCCAAGCTGCGCAGCAAGCGGCGCATGATCTTGCCAGAGCGGGTCTTGGGCAAGTTGTCACCGAAGCGGATGTCTTTGGGCTTGGCGATGGGGCCAATTTCTTTGCCCACGTGGTCGCGCAAGATTTTGGCAATCGCTTTGGCTTCGTCGCCCACTGGACGTGAACGCTTCAACACCACAAACGCGCAGATGGCTTCGCCAGTGGTGTCATCAGGACGACCCACCACCGCGGCTTCGGCCACCAACTCGGTGCAGCTCACCAAGGCAGATTCAATTTCCATCGTGCCCATGCGATGGCCAGACACGTTCAACACGTCGTCGATACGGCCCGTGATGGTGAAGTAGCCTGTTTTTTCGTCGCGAATGGCGCCGTCACCTGCCAAGTAATACTTGCCTTGGAACTCGTCGGGGTAGTAGCTTTTCTTGAAGCGCTCTGGGTCACCCCAGATGGTGCGAATCATCGAAGGCCAGGGGCGTTTGACCACCAAGATGCCGCCTTGGCCGTTGGGCATCTCGTGGCCTGCTTCATCCACCACAGCGGCTTGGATGCCGGGGAAGGGCAAGGTGCAAGAGCCAGGCACCATAGGCGTCACGCCAGGCAGTGGGGTGATCATGTGGCCGCCGGTTTCGGTTTGCCAAAAGGTGTCGACCACGGGGCAGCGGCTGCCGCCCACGTGCTTGTAGTACCACTCCCAAGCGGCTGGGTTGATGGGCTCGCCGACCGAGCCCAACAAACGCAAGCTGGACAAGTCGTAGCTCTTGGGATGCACGGCATCGTTGGCCTCGGCGGCTTTGATGAGTGAGCGGATGGCGGTGGGCGCTGTGTAGAAGATGGAGACTTTGTGGTCTTGGATCATCTTCCAGAAGCGGCCTGCGTCTGGGTAAGTGGGCACGCCTTCAAACACAATTTCAGTGCCGCCCAAAGCCAAGGGGCCGTAAGTGATGTAAGTGTGACCCGTGACCCAGCCGATGTCGGCGGTACACCAGAACACGTCGTTGTCTTTCAAATCGAAGGTCCACTTGGTGGTCAGGGCTGCGTGCAGCAAATAGCCGCCGGTGCTGTGTTGCACGCCTTTGGGCTTGCCGGTCGAGCCTGAGGTGTAGAGCAAGAACAAGGGGTGCTCAGCGCCCACCCATTCGGGTTCGCACGTCGTGGCTTGTTGCGCGGCCAAGTCGCCCAACCATTGGTCACGGCCTGCCTTCATGGCGATGTCGCCACCGGTGCGCTTGACGACCAACACGTTTTTCACAGAGTCGCAGCCGCCTAAGGTCAGGGCTTCGTCGACGATGGCTTTGAGGGGCAGGTGCTTGCCACCGCGCACTTGTTGGTCAGCCGTGATGATGGCCACCGCGCCTGTGTCTTCCACGCGGTCACGCAAAGACTGGGCAGAGAAACCACCGAACACCACCGAGTGGGTCGCGCCGATACGGGCGCACGCTTGCATGGCGGCCACGCCTTCGATCGACATGGAGATGTAGATCATCACGCGGTCGCCTTTTTTCACGCCGATTGATTTGAGGGCGTTGGCGTATTGGCAAGTCTTCGCCAGCAGCTGGCTGTAAGTGGCTTTGGTCACTTCGCCGCCGTCGGCCTCGAAGATGATGGCGGTCTTGTCGCCCAGGCCTTTTTCGATGTTGCGGTCTAAGCAGTTGTATGAAGCGTTCAATGTGCCGTCTTCGAACCACTTGAAGAAGGGGGCGTTGCTCTCGTCGAGTACTTTGGTGAAGGGGGTCTTCCAGCTCAGCAACTCGCGGGCTTGCTCGGCCCAAAAACCTTCGTAGTCCGTGTCTGCTTTTTTGCACAGCGCTTCGTAAGCGGCCATGCCGGACACGTTGGCTTGTTTGACGAACTCAGCCGATGGCTGGTGAATGGTGATGTCGCTCATGAACAGGTCTCCTCTTATTTGGCGGTATTTTTCAAAACCCCGTGACTGTGGGGGGGCGCTCTTACAAGGGTCTGACTGAGCTGAAGCTGACAAACCCTTGGATTGGCCGCAAGCCAATATAGCCTCAGCTTGCGCCCGTTTCGCTGGGCATGAGGTCGCTGAGCGCTAGGTGAATACCCAGGTGTTGGTGGATGAAGTGCCGCGCGGTGTCTTGCCAGCCGCCCAGCGCTGATTCGTAGTGCAGCAGGCCCGGGTCGTCCAGCTGCCCCTCATTGAAGTCCAGCGTGGTGGGGAAGCGCAGTTGGAAGAGTTCGTATTCGCTTTGGTACAGCTTGGGCGCTTGTTTGGCCGTGGCTGAGATGGCACGCAAGCGACCTTGGTGGCTCCAGTCGCAAAACAAGACATGGCCCATGCGCAGCATCAACACGCATTGGTTGGGGGCGATCTTGCCCAAAATCTTGGCGTAGCTCAGCTCACCTGTCGGGTCTATTTTTTCCAGCGCTGTGACGGCTTGCTCGCCCAAGGCAATCCACGCTTCCAGGATGTGACCGGCGTGGAAATAGGCCTCCCAAAAGCGGCGGCGGTAGGGGCCAATGTCGTCTTCGGTGTGGCGCAAGATTTCAAAAAATGCATCCATGGTGCGACTGGTCAGCCAGCGGCTGGCGGTCTCGATCGCTTCGCGCCGCACGCCCAGCCAGCCCGCGTGGTTGTGGCGCGGGTCGCCGAGTGTGCGTAGCAGCTCAGACAGCAGCGCGTTCTTGAGGTCTTGTGGCGGGTTGCGGTCAAACCAAGGCGAGAGCAGGCTGTAGGCAAATTCGTCGCGGCACAGCGGGTAGCGCAGGCGCTGCGTGGGTTTGCCGATGTCGTGCATGGCCCATTCGCACATGCGCTTCACATAGCCAAGGCTGCTGCGCACTTCTTCGGGGGCTTGTAAGGCCTCGACGAAGGCTTGCTTGCAAAAGTTGTTCAGCCAAAAGCTTTGGGTGAGTGCGTGGCGCTCTTGCCATTGGGTCAAGGTCTTGTCGGCGGGCATGCCCAAAATGTCATTGGCCACATGCACGGGGCCGTTGAGTGGGTCCAGCACATGGAGGGTGGAGATGAGCCGCTCTAAGCCATTGGCTTCGGTTTCTGACAAAGAGGCCAACACGCGCGGGTCTGAAAAGAACGCGCGTGCCGTGTGGGCCAGCTTCAAGAACACGGGGTTCTCGGGGTTGAAGCCTTGCAAATAGGTGTGCAGCAAGCCGCGGCCCCACTTGAGTGGGCGGCGTGTGTTCAGCGCTTCGGGCACAGCCACTTCAAAGTAGCGGTTGGTCAGCGCTGTGTGGGTGTGCAGGCCGCGCTCGGCATCGAGCCACAGTGCGTAGGGGATGTGTCGCCAATCGCGCTGGCGCGGCATGGGGCTGTTGGGCGCAAACTGCACGCGCTCAAACGCGCTGTAGGTGCGCTCGCCCACGGTGCGCAAGTCTGGGTCTTTGCCAAAGCCGCCGCCGCGCTTGGTGCGCGCCGCATGGGCCAGCTGGTCAAAGTCTTGCGGCAGGGGGGCGAAGAACGCTTGCATGACGTTCAGCGCACCGTCTCTTGCATTTTCTTCAAGGTGCTGCTGGCGCCTTTGGCCGCACCTGTTTCGGTGGGCTGAAACGCCAACACAAAGCGCAGCTCCACACGGCGGTTTTGCGCATCGTTGTCCTTGCGACTGGGGCGCTCGTCGGCATACGAGCTGATGCCAAACACCGGTTGCTCGCGCTCGTTGCGGTAGCTGTGCATGCCTTCTGACCCCAGCACTTTGTAAACCGCACGGGCGCGGTCCAGGCCCAAATGCCAGTTGTTGTAATCCCCACGGTTCAGCGGAACAGAGTCGGTGTGGCCTTCAATCAGAATGGTTTCAATCTCCACCTGTTGCGGGTTGGGCGGGCAATCTGAGGGAAGCTGACGGCGTTGTGAATAGATGTAGCACGGCAGCACAAGTTGGAGTTGCTCGGCCGATTGGCGCAGTGTGCGCACGCCCAAGCTTTCTAGCTCGGCGCTGCCGCGTGCAAACAAAGTGTCGGCAGGCAAGCTGATGACGCCCGACACTTGGTTGATGGTCACGGGCACGCCCGCGTTTTGTAGCTTGGTGCCAATGGTGTGCACCACCGTGGCCAGTGGGTCGGCGGGGGGTTCGGGGGGCTGCTCGGGCTTGCGCGAGAGCAGCACCATCACCATCACGATGAAGATGAACAGCAGGCCAATCATCAAGTCACTGGCCGAAGCCATGTAACCCGACTCTTCCACCTGCTCGTGGGTGGCTGCGGATTGGCGGCGTGTTTTGATGAACATGGTCAAAGCGCGCTACGTCACGCCTTGGGTGGCAAAGCGTCGATGAACTCGTCCAACACTTCTTCCAGGTTGGTGATGCTGCCGCTCAGCTGGTTCACCGCGCTGGCCAAGTGTTGGTCCATCTTGGTGTGCAGGTCAGAAATTTGGGTGCTGTAGCCTGACACGCCTTGGGTCAGTGCGTCCACCGTGCCAGTGAGTGCTTTTTGTGCGTCTTGCAGATGCGTGCGCACATGGCCCAGCGCTTCCTCGGCAGACACCGCGCTTTGTTTGAGCGTGTCCACGGTTTGGCCGAGAGCTTGGTTCATCGGAATCAACGCTTCCTTGAAGTCTGTGGCCGCCGCACGCTGCAAGCCCACCGCGCCTTCGATGGCGTTGGCGCTCTCTTTGAACTTGTCCGCCGTTTGGTCCATGCGCTCGACCGTGCCTTGCAAGCCGGACATCGCGCCTTGGACCGTTTGCATGGTTTGGCCTAAGTTGCCCAGCAAGGTTTCGAGTTGTTGCGTGCCAGTTTGGCCCATGGCGCTGGCGCGCGCGAGCGACGCATCCAGCTCGGTGATGGTGGTGCGGGTGTTTTGAATGGTTTGTGCCAATGTGCCCACCGCATCGCCAAACGAGGCGATGCCGGTCGAGATGCCTTGGGTCAAGGTCTCGCCCGCTTTGCTCAGCTCCACCGCCGCTTGGCTGCCCGCATTGCCAAAGCTTTGGCTCGAGGTTTGAATGTTGTCGGCCAGTTGGCCCAGCTTGTCAAAAGCAGGCTGCATGTTGCGTGAGAGGGCGTCGCCAATCGCATTGGCAAAGTCGCCTTCGAAGCGGCGCAGTTGGCTCACCTGTGAACGGCTCTCATCCAAGATGTCTTGGAACAAAGCCAACTGCATGCGCACGCTGGCTTCGGCGGCGTTGTCAGGCACTTTGGCTCGCAGTGTGTGGCACAGGGTGTCGATGCTCGACTGCAAATTTTCCAGCGCCACTTTGGCGCGCCAGTTCCACACCAGCGAACACAACAAGCCCGCAATCGAGGTGATGAACTTACCGCCTGCGGTGGCAATGAGCGACTGCAAGGCTTGGTCTTGCTGACGTGCCGACACATCCAGCGCATTGAGCGCCAAGCCTGCTTGTTGCAAGGCCA
>JAIXRH010000016.1 GCA_027485285.1 Comamonadaceae bacterium
AAGACCTGGTCGTCACCAGCACTGGTCGATAGCCACACGACATCTAATTGAGGAAAGGCTGCTTCAAAGTGATCGCGTTCGTGGCCAATCTCGAGGACCAGAACCGCGTTGTCGCTCATGTGTGCTGGGGCGTCGCGCAGCATGTGGCGAATAAAGTCCATGCCGTCATCGCCACCGGCCAAAGCGAGCGCGGGCTCGGCTTTGAACTCAGCGGGAAGCTCAGACATGCTTTGTGCATTCACATAAGGTGGGTTGCACAGAATCAGATCGAATACACCATCGGCTTGGGCCAAGCCATCCGATTCGGCCAGTGTCATGCGACCTTCAAGGCCATGACGTGAAAGGTTGATGTGGGCCACGGCCAAAGCGTCCGTGGACAAGTCCAAGCCCTGCACCGTGATGTCGGGGAATGCCAATGCAGCCAGGATGCCGAGGCTGCCGTTGCCTGTGCACAGGTCCAGCACGCGCGTGGTGTGGGGATCAAGCCAAGGGTCAATGCTGCCCTCGGCCAACACCTCCGCAATGAGCGAACGCGGCACGATGGCGCGTTCGTCAATGTAGAACGACACGCCTTGCAACCACGCCTCTTGCGTGAGGTAAGCCGCAGGCTTGCGGCTGGCAATGCGTTGTTCAATGAAGGTTTGCACGCTGGCCACTTGGGCCGCGGGCAATTCGCTGTTGTGCGCTGGATCCGACACATCGGTGTCCAAGGGCCAACCCAGCTTCCACAGCACCAGCCACGCAGCTTCGTCGGCGGCGTTGGTCGTGCCGTGGCCAAAGCTCAACTTGCCTGCGGTGTGGGCAGCGTCAAGCTGCTGCGCGCTCTGTGCAATGAGCGCGCTGAGTGTCATGCATGGGTTCATTGGGCGGGCGTGTTGGCCTGTGAGGCCAAGCCGTGCAGCTGCTCCAGCACACGGCGGTAAATGTTTTTCAGGGGATCCAAATCTGCCACGGCCACACACTCGTTGATTTTGTGGATGGTGGCGTTGGGCGGGCCGAGCTCAATGACTTGTGGGCAAACTTGCGCAATGAAGCGCCCATCGCTGGTGCCACCCGTGGTGGACAGCGCGCTGTCAATGCCTGTTTCGTCGTGGATGGCACGTTGCACGGCACAGACCAAGTCACCCGGCGTGGTGAGGAAGGGCTGCCCGCCGAGGGTCCACTTGAGATCGAACTCTAAGTTGTGTTTGTGCAGAACCGCTGTGAGGCGCTGTTGCAATTGCTCAGGCGTGGATTCAGTGCAGAAGCGGAAATTAAAGTCCACCACGCATTCACCCGGGATGACGTTGCTCGCACCCGTGCCTGCGTGGATGTTGCTCACTTGCCAGCTGGTGGGTGGGAAGAAGTCGTTGCCTGTGTCCCATTCAATCGCCACCAACTCGGCCAATGCGGGGCTGAGCAAATGGATGGGGTTTTTAGCGAGTTGCGGGTAGGCGATGTGGCCTTGCACGCCTTTGACGGTGAGCTTGCCGCTCATGGTGCCGCGTCGGCCGTTTTTGATCATGTCGCCAGTGCGCTCGACCGAGGTGGGTTCGCCCACGATGCACCAGTCGAGTTGTTCGCCACGGGCTGTCAGGGCTTCGCAAACCTTGACCGTGCCATCTAACGCTGGGCCTTCTTCGTCACTGGTGAGCAAGAAGGCGATGTGGATGGCGGGATCTTTGCAGGCTTGCGTAAATTCTTCACACGCCACCACCATGGCTGCTAACGACGCTTTCATGTCGCTGGCACCTCGGCCAAACAACTTGCCGTCGCGGTGGGTGGGGGTGAAGGGGTCGCTGGCCCATTGGTCGATGGGGCCGGTGGGCACCACATCGGTGTGGCCTGCAAACACCAGTGTTTTGGCGTGGGCACGTGTGCTGCGTTTGACTGCCCACAGGTTGCTCACGCGAAAGGTGTCTGGCCCGCTGTCGATGCGCTCACACATAAACCCAAGCGGCTCAAGCCGCGCGGTGATGATGTCCAAACAACCCGCGTCCTCGGGGGTGACCGAAGGGCGCGAGATGAGTTGCTCGGTGAGCTGAAGGGTGCGAGACATCGAAGCGTTCTGTTCAAACGATCAGTCGCGCAACAAGTCGTTGATGCTGGTCTTTGAGCGGGTTTGTGCGTCCACGCGTTTGACCACGATGGCGGCATACATGCTGTAAGGCGCGCCATTGGCTGCCACTTTAGGAATGTTGCCTGCCACCACCACCGAGCCAGAAGCCACACGGCCGTAGCTGATTTCGCCAGTGGCGCGATCAAAGATGGGGGTCGATTGACCGATGAACACGCCCATGCCGAGCACCGAGTTTTCTTCGATGATGACGCCTTCCACCACTTCAGAGCGAGCGCCGATGAAGCAGTTGTCTTCAATGATGGTGGGGTTGGCTTGCAATGGCTCCAACACGCCGCCAATGCCCACGCCGCCAGATAAGTGCACGTTCTTGCCGATTTGTGCGCATGAACCCACGGTGGCCCAGGTGTCGACCATGGTGCCGCTGTCCACATAAGCGCCGATGTTCACGTAGGAGGGCATCAGGATCGCGCCCGCCGCCACAAAGCTTCCGCGACGCGCCACCGCAGGAGGCACCACGCGCACGCCAGCGGCTTTCATTTCTTCTTCGCTCAGGTGTGAAAACTTGGTGTCCACTTTGTCGTAGAAAGCCAAGTCGCCCGATTTCATGACGCGGTTGTCGTTCAAACGGAAAGACAACAACACCGCTTTCTTCAGCCATTGGTGCACGGTCCATTGGCCCACGCTCTCCCGGGTGGCGACGCGCAATCGGCCCGCGTTCAATTCGGCAATCACGTGGTTCACGGCATCGCGCACTTCTTTGGAGGCATCGGTCGCGCTGATGTTGGCGCGGTTGTCCCAGGCGTTGTCGATGACGTGTTGGAGTTGGTGTTGAGTCATGGTTGTCTTCTCTGCGTTGAAATTAAGAATGGGTGTTTTTGATAAACGCCACGATGCGTTGTGCGGCTTCTAAGCACTCGGCGGTTTCGGCCACCAAAGCCATGCGAATTCGACCAGCGCCGGGATTAAACCCTTGGGCTTCACGCGCCAAGTAGCTGCCCGGCAGCACTGTCACATTGTATTGAGCCAGCAAGTCGCGGGCGAAGGCCACATCGTCGGCCACTCCGTCATGTTTGGGAACGGCTGCCCACAGGTAAAAACCAGCGTCTGGCAAGCGCACATCCATCACCTCGGCCAGCAAAGGCGTCACAGCTGCAAACTTTTGGCGGTATTGCTCGCGGTTGGCCACCACATGGGCTTCGTCGTCCCAGGCCGCAATGCTGGCCGCTTGCACCATGCCGCTCATGGCTGAGCCGTGGTAGGTGCGGTAAAGCAAGAATTGTTTGAGGATGCTGGCGTCGCCCGCCACAAAACCGCTGCGCATGCCCGGCACATTGCTGCGCTTGGACAGGCTGGTGAAAGCCACCAGGTTTTTAAAGTCGGCACGGCCTAGCTTGTGGGCGGCTTCAAGGCCACCCAAAGGCGCTTCTTCGCGGAAATAGATTTCGCTGTAGCACTCGTCGCTGGCGATCACAAAGCCGTACTTGTCGCTGAGAGCAAACAGCTTTTCCCAGTCGCTCAGGGGCATCACAGCGCCTGTGGGGTTGCCGGGTGAGCACACAAACAAAAGCTGGGTTTTGGCCCACACATCGGCAGGCACACTGTCCCAGTTGACGTTGAAGTTCAACGCAGGGTCGCTGGGGGCGTAATGAGTTTGGGCACCGGCCAGCAGCGCGGCACCCTCGTAGATTTGATAGAACGGGTTAGGACAAACCACCACAGCTTCACGCGTGGGGTCAATCACCGTTTGGGCAAAAGCAAACAAGGCCTCGCGTGAGCCGTTGACGGGCAGCACTTGCGTGGCCGCGTCCAGCTTCAAACCATAGCGGCGATGCACCCAGTTCACGCACGACTCGCGCAACGCAGGCAAGCCGGCGGTGGCAGGGTAGGCGGACAGCTGAGCCGTGGCCTTGCCCAAGGCATCGAGCACCAACTGCGGCGTGGCATGGCGTGGCTCGCCAATGCCTAGGCTGATGGGGGCATAGGCGGGGTGGGGTGTGACGGTGGAGAAAAGTTGCTTCAGCCGCTCAAAAGGGTAGGGCTGCAGACTCGAAAGAAGGGGATTCATGGCTGATATTATCCCTGCGCTTAGCTCTCCAACTGAACGATATGCCCACTAATTCCCTGCTTGATTTGACACGTGCCAAAGAATTTGCTGTCGAGGCGGATCAACTGCGCGAGTTGGTGCTGACGTTTGAGCAAAGTTTGACCCAAGAAATGGGCCTCATTCAAGCGGCTTTGGCGGCGGGCGAGGCTGTGAGGGTCGAGCACGCTTTGCATGCCTTGAAAGGCTTCATGGCTTTGTTTGCCACCCCATCTTTGGCCCAAGCCATGACCGACCTCTACCAAACCAGCCGCGAGCAACCCCTGGGGGTGACTGGCCCTGCATTTACTGCATTAGTACCCAGTTTGGAGGCCTTGTTGGTCGAAGTTCGCGCGTGGCCCAGCGCTTTATGATTCAGGCTGTGTCAAGAGAGGCTTTTCAGTGCGTCTGAATTCAATCAAGTTATCGGGTTTCAAGTCCTTTGCGGAACCCACCAATTTCCTGTTGCCCGGCCAGTTGGTCGGTGTGGTGGGCCCCAACGGTTGCGGCAAATCCAACATCATGGACGCCGTGCGTTGGGTGCTGGGTGAATCCAAAGCCTCCGAGCTGCGTGGCGAGTCCATGCAAGACGTGATTTTCAATGGCACCACCACCCGCAAAGCGGCCAGCCGCTCCAGCGTGGAGCTGGTGTTTGACAACGCCGACCACCGTGCGGGCGGCCAGTGGAGCCAGTTTCCAGAAATCGCGGTCAAGCGCGTGCTGACGCGTGATGGCGGCTCTAGCTACTACATCAACAACCAACCCGTGCGTCGCCGTGACGTGCAAGATGTGTTTTTGGGCACTGGCCTCGGGCCACGCGCCTACGCCATCATTGGCCAAGGCACGATCAGCCGCATCATTGAATCCAAACCCGAAGAACTCCGTTTGTTCCTCGAAGAAGCTGCAGGTGTCTCCAAATACAAAGAGCGCCGCCGCGAGACCGAAAACCGCCTGAGCGATACCCGCGAGAACTTGACTCGCGTGGAAGACATCTTGCGTGAGTTGAATGCCAACCTTGAAAAGTTGGAAAAGCAAGCTGAAGTGGCCCAGAGGTACCTCGGCCTGCAAGCCGATGTGACCTTGAAACAGCACCAGCTGTGGTTCTTGCGCCGTGCCGAAGCTCAAGCCGATCAAGTGGGCATCAAAACCCAAGCTGACCAAGCGGTGAACGAACTCGAATCGCGCATTGCCGATTTGCGCCACATCGAAGCCGACCTAGAAACCGTGCGCCAAGCCCACTACGCTGCGGGCGACCAAGTGAACCAAGCACAAGGCGCCCTCTACGAAGCCAGCGCCGAGGTGGGCCGTTTGGAGGCCGAAATCCGCTTTGTGGTGGAAGGTCGCCAGCGTGCCGAAGCCCGCCTGATTCAAATCAAAGAACAAACCGCGCATTGGGCAGCACAAAGCGAACAAGCGCTGCAAGAAATTGACAACTTGGCCTCTGTGGCCATGGATGGCGAAGAAAAAGCCGTCATGCTCGCCGCGCAAGTCGAAGAGCAGGCCATGCAATTGCCCGAGTTGGAAGAAGCCTTGCGCATTGCTCAACAACGCAGCAACGAGCAGCGCGGCAGCGTGGTGCAAGTGCAGCAACACATCCAAGTGTTGGCCGCTGACCAGCGCAACATTGAAGAACAAAGCCGCAACCTCAACGCGCGTCAAGAGCGCCTGAGCGCGGACCAAAACGCTTTGGCCGCCCCCGATGACGTGCGCCTGAACCAGCTCAAAGAACAGTTACAAGCAGCGCAAGACCACGCCGAAGTCACAGCCGCTCAACTGGAAGAACTGCAAGCCCATGTGCCTGTGTTGGACGACGCGCGCCGCCATGCACAACAAGCCGTGAACGCCGAGCAAACCAAGCAAGCCGATTTGTCGGCCCGTTTGGAAGCCCTCAAAGCCTTGCAAGAAAAAGTGCAGACCGACGACAAGCTCAAGCCTTGGCTGACCAAGCACGGCTTGGACGGTTTGCAAGCTTTGTGGAGCCGTATTCATATCGAAACAGGCTGGGAAAACGCCCTTGAAGCGGCTTTGCGTGAGCGCATGGCTTCGCTTGAAGTGTCTCGCTTGGACATCGTGCGCGCCTTCCAAACGGATGTTCCGCCCACCAAGCTGGCTTTCTACACCGCACCCAGTGCGGCAGCGCCCGACGCACAAAGCGCGTTGCCGCGTTTGTCGGACCTGTTGCGTTTGAACGATGCAGGTCAAAAAGCCCTGTTAACCGACTGGCTCAACGGCTGCTTCACAGCACCTAACCTCGACGAAGCCTTGGCCAAACGCAGCAGCTTGCAACCCGGCCAAATGATTTATGTGCCAAGCGGCCACGCCATCAGCGCGCACAGCGTGAGCTTTTACGCGCAAGACAATGCGCAGTCGGGTTTGTTGGCCCGTGCCCAAGAAATTGAAAACCTCGACAAAAGCAGCAAGGCACAAATCTTCATCGCCGATGAAGCGCGCAACACCTTGGTGCGTGCCGAGGCTGCCTACAGCGAGTCATCGCAGCGCTTGATCAGCACCCGTGCTGAAGCCACGGCAGCCCAAGCGACCGCCCATGAGCTGCAAGTGGAAACCTTGCGCCTGAGCCAATTGGCCGAGCAAACACGCGCCCGCAGCGAGCAAATCAGCGGTGATTTGTCAGAGGTCGTGGCCCAACTGGCCGACTTGCAAGAACGCCGTGCCACCGCAGAAGCCCGCTTTGAAGAACTGGACATGCAACTGGCCGACAGCCAAGAGCGCCACGCCCAGTTAGACGAAGCCGTCATCAACGCCGAGCGCCGCTTGAACGACAGCCGCGAACAGCAACGCAGCTTGGAGCGACAAGCCCAAGAAGCTCAGTTTGCCCAACGCAGCTTGGCCACACGCGAGGCCGAACTCAAACGCATCATCGACACCGCCACGCAGCAAGCTGCTGCGGTCGCAACCGAAGAGCAACGTGTGCAAGAAGACCTCACGCGTTTGACCGACGCCTCTGCACAAGCTGGCTTGCAAAACGCCTTGAACATCAAGATGGAGCGCGAAGCCTCTTTGGGAGCCAAGCGCAGCGCGTACGACGACCTCACCACCAAACTGCGTGCCAGCGACGAACGCCGCTTGCAGCTGGAGCGTGAGCTAGAGCCCATGCGCCAACGCATCACCGAGTTCCAACTCAAAGAACAAGCCGCTCGTTTGGGTTTGGAGCAATACACACAACTGCTGGCGGATGCCGAGGCCGACCTCGAAGCCGTGTCAGCCGCCATCCTTGCCAACAACGTGCGCTTGGGTGGTTTGCAAGGCGAGATTGACCGCTTGCACCGCGAGATTTCTGCTTTGGGCGCTGTCAACTTGGCTGCTTTGGAAGAGCTGGCCAGTGCCAGTGAACGCAAGCACTTCTTGGACGCGCAAACCCAAGACTTGACCGATGCGATGAACACCCTAGAAGACGCCATCCGCAAGATCGACGGCGAAACCCGCGAGCTGTTGGGCGGCACCTTCAAGCAAGTCAACGAACATTTTGGCCGCATGTTCCCCGAACTGTTCGGAGGTGGCAATGCACGCTTGGTGATGACGGGCGACGAAATTTTGGATGCTGGCGTGCAAGTGCTGGCCCAGCCACCTGGCAAGAAAAACCAAACCATCCACTTGCTGTCGGGCGGCGAAAAAGCGCTGACCGCGATTGCCTTGGTGTTTGCCATTTTTCAGCTCAATCCAGCCCCGTTTTGTTTGTTGGACGAGGTGGACGCGCCACTCGACGATGCCAACACCGAGCGCTATGCCAAACTGGTGTCGAGCATGTCCAAAGAAACCCAATTCCTTTTCATCTCGCACAACAAAATTGCCATGGAAATGGCCGAACAACTGATTGGTGTGACCATGCAAGAACAAGGTGTTTCCCGCATCGTTGCGGTGGACATGGAGTCCGCTGTGTCCTTGGCAGATGCCGTTTGATAGCACAATAAAAACATGAGCACTCTTCAAATTGGTTTAGCGATTGCAGGTGGCGTGGTCCTGGCGGGCGTGGTGGCGCACAGCGCTTGGACGTCTCGCAAAAACAAACCGCGTCAGGCCGAGCCACAGCCAGAAGAAATACCGGCTGTCACCGCATCTTTTTTGCCAAACAATGGTCAGCCTCAAGAGCCCGCATTTGATTCAGCCCCGACCCACGAACTGCCCAACGCCTCCAAAGTTGCTTCCAACCCATTGGCGCCCACCTATGAAACCAGCGGCAGCCTAGACCCTGTCACCGACATCGCGCGCAGCATGATGGAAGAGGCCACTGCCCACGCCCAACGCGTGCCCGATGAGGCTGAAATGGCCCGCATTGCGGTCAGCAAGGCGGCTGCAGCCAAAGTGGCCGCCGAGCAGCGTGCAGCGCCTCAGCCAACCGCGCATGCCGTGAATTCGCCCGCGATGACGCCCGCATTGGCCAAGGTCATGGACACGGCAGGCGCTGAGTTGCCACAACCTGAAAAACGTCCCGCCCTGGATGCATTGATTGACGTCATTGCAGCGGTTGAAATTGACTCGCCCATCTCTGGTGATGCAGCCATTGCGGCGCTGCCAGCGACGCGCCGCGTGGGCAGCAAACTGTTCAGTGTGGAGGCCCTCAATGCAGACACAGGTTTGTGGGAGCAACCCCGACATGGTTTGCGTTACAGCGCCTTTCAATCAGGCGTGCAGTTGGCCAACCGCATGGGGCCATTGAACGAAATTGAGTTCTCTGAGTTCGTCACCAAAACTCAGCACTTCGCCGACGCCATCAATGGCGCGCCCGAGTTTCCAGACATGCTGGAAGAAGTGGCCCGCGCCCGCGAGCTTGACAGCTTTGCCAACGCCCACGACGCACAACTGAGCTTCACCCTCAAGGCCACCAAGGCCGCGTGGAGCCCTGGCTATGTGCAGCAAAACGCCGCACGCTTGGGCTTTGTTGCAGGTGTGTTGCCAGGCCGAATGGTGGTGCCTGCGCCTGTGCATGGTTTGCCCCCCATCTTGGGACTGACCTTTGACTCGCAAGCCGCCATGTCAGAAGACCCCACGCAATCGGCTATCTACGAACTCGCTTTGTCCCTCGATGTGCCACAGGTGGACCGCAAAGAAGAGCCATACGCCCGCATGATTCAAACCGCCTACGAACTGGCGCGTGTGATGGACGGTGCGATTTCCGATGACAACGGCCAGCCCTTGTCTGAGACCGCCATCGGTGCGATTGCCCGTGAGTTGCTGGCGTTGTACGACACGCTGGATGCGCGTGACTTGTCGGCCGGCTCGCCGCAAGCTCGCCGCTTGTTCAGCTGATTGCAGGGCCTCGTTGCATGAGCACCGCTGCCCGCGCCGCAGCCCTGCGCGAACAACTCCATCAGTTTGGCCACCAGTACCACGTGCTGGACGCGCCCACCATTCCTGACGCCGAATACGACCGCTTGTTCAAAGAGTTGCAAGCGTTAGAGGCCGCGTACCCCGAGCTCCTCACCCCCGACTCTCCCACCCAACGTGTGGGCGGCAAGCCGCTTGACAGCTTTGCCAGCGTCAAACATGTGGTGCCCATGCTCAGCATTCGCACCGAAACCGACACCGAAGCCAGCGGTGCGCAAGCTTTTGACACACGCATCCGCAAAGAGCTGGCTCTGACCGACGCTGACCCTCTGGTGGACTACGTGGCCGAATTGAAGTTTGACGGTCTGGCCATGAGCTTGCGTTATGAGAACGGCGTGCTGGTGCAGGCTGCCACCCGCGGTGATGGCGAAATGGGCGAAGAGGTCACGCAAAACATCCGCACCATTGGCCAAATTCCTTTGCGTTTGCCCAGCGACGCGCCCAAGGTGCTGGAAGTGCGCGGCGAGGTCTACATGGCGCGTGGCGACTTTGAAGCTTTGAACGAGCGCCAACGTGCCCGAATCGCTGCGGGCGAGAAAGGCGAAAAGACCTTTGTGAACCCGCGCAACGCTGCCGCAGGTGCGGTCCGTCAGCTCGACCCCACCATTGCCGCACAACGGCCTTTGAGTTTCTTTGCGTATTCTTTGATTCTGCCCCCTAAGACGCAAGAAGGCTTGGGAACAATCCTCGACAACTGTTCAGATGGCCTGACGCATCACGACATTCACACCCAAGGCGAGGCACTAGACCAACTTCGGGAATGGGGGTTTCCAGTTTGCGAGCACACCGAGGTGGTTCAAGGCAGCGCAGGCCTCGTGGCGTTTCATCAAAAGATTGCTCAACTGCGTGATGCCTTGCCATTTGACATTGATGGCGTGGTCTACAAAGTCAACGACATCCAAAAACAAGCAAAGCTTGGTTTTGTCACCCGCGAGCCCCGCTGGGCCGTGGCGCACAAATACCCTGCGCAAGAACAACTCACCACCGTGCAGGCCATCGAGGTGCAAGTGGGCCGCACCGGCAAGCTCACCCCTGTAGCCAAACTCGCGCCCGTGTTTGTGGGCGGCGTGACGGTGACCAACGCCACGCTGCACAACGAAGACGAAGCCCGCCGCAAAGACGTGCGTGTCGGCGACACCGTGGTGGTGCGCCGCGCGGGTGATGTGATTCCCGAAGTGGTGTCGGTGGTTTTAGAAAAACGCCTGCAAGACGCACACATCTTCACCATGCTGCACCAATGCCCCGTGTGCGGCAGCCCCGCTGTGCGCGAAGAAGGCGAAGCCGATTACCGCTGCACAGGCGGCTTGTTTTGCAGCGCACAACGCAAGCAAGCCATCCTGCACTTTGCCCATCGCCGCGCGGTCGAGATTGAAGACTTGGGCGACAAACTGGTCGAGCAACTGGTGGATGCAGGCGTGGTCAAAACCTTGCCCGACCTGTACCGCATGGGCTTCAGCGCCTTGGTCACCCTCGAGCGCATGGCTGAAAAGTCGGCCAACAACGTGTTGGCCAGCATTGAAAAATCCAAACAAACCACGTTGCCACGCTTCCTGTTTGGCTTAGGCATTCGCCATGTGGGCGAGGCCACGGCCAAAGAATTGGCCCGCCACTTCGGCAAGATGGACGCCATCATGGATGCCACCGTGGACCAACTGCTGCAAGTGGCAGACGTGGGCCCCACCGTGGCGCTGAGCCTGCGCACCTTCTTTGACCAAGCGCACAACCGCGAAGTGGTGGAACAACTCCGCGCTTGCGGCGTGACATGGGCCGAGGGCGAGCCCACGGCGGGTGCAAGCTTGCCATTGGCTGGCCAAACCTTTGTGCTGACTGGCACCTTGCCCACTTTGAGCCGCGACGAGGCCAAAGAGATGTTGGAGGCCTTGGGCGCCAAAGTGGCAGGCAGTGTGAGCAAGAAAACGCACTGTGTGGTGGCGGGTGCAGAAGCGGGCAGCAAGTTGGACAAGGCGCAAGAGTTGGGCATCAAGGTGTTGGACGAAGCGGGCTTGTTGGCTTTGGTCGGTGAACACACTGCTGAATAAAGGAAGCACACGATGGCCGTTCGCAAAATTTTAAAAATGGGGGACGAGCGCTTGTTGCGCGTGGCGCAACCCGTGACCGCCTTCAACACACCCGAGCTACACGATCTACTCCAAGACCTCGACGACACCATGCTCGCCGCCAATGGCGCTGGCTTGGCCGCGCCACAAATTGGCGTGGACTTGCAAGTGGTGGTGTTTGGTTCAGGCGAGGTCAACCCGCGTTACCCCGATGCACCCGTGGTGCCATACACCGTGTTGATCAATCCCGTCCTCACGCCCCTCGGTGATGAGGAAGACGACGGCTGGGAAGGCTGCTTGTCTGTGCCGGGCATGCGTGGTGTGGTGCCGCGTTTCAAGCGTTTGCGTTACCAAGGCTATGACCCACTAGGCAATCCGATTGACCGCACGGTCGAAGGCTTTCATGCGCGGGTGGTGCAACACGAGTGCGACCACCTCATCGGTGTGCTGTACCCCATGCGTGTGCGCGACTTCTCGCGCTTTGGCTACACCGAGGTGTTGTTTCCGGGCTTGGATGACGCGGACGATTAAGCCTGCAAGGCGGCCAACAACTCCGACTCAATCGCCAGCTGCGCTTTGTTTTGCTGCAAAGCCGCCCCATCAATCAAAAAGGTGTCTTCCACGCGTTCGCCCAAGGTGCTGATTTTGGCCAACAGCAAGTTCACCTTGTGGTTGGCCAACACACGGGCCACGCTGTAAAGCAATCCCACACGGTCGCTGGCCGAGATGCTCAACAGCCATTTTTGGGCACGCTCATCAGGCTGCAAGCTGACGCGGGGCGCCATGGGAAAGCTTTTCACACGGCGTGACGCACGGCCTTTGCCAACGCTTGGCAGAGGCTTGGCCAAGGAGATAGCCTCGGTCAAACCGGTTTCCACCAGGTTGATGAGGTCACGGTGGTGTTCGGCAAGATGGGTGCTGGCCACTTGGAAGGTGTCTAGCGCAAAGCCATTGCTGGCCGTGTGCACTTTGGCGTCCCAAATGTTGAAGCCCGCTTGGTCAAAATAAAAGCAAATACGGGCAAACAAGTCGGGCTGGTCGGGTGAATACACCATCACCTGCAAGCCTTCACCCACCGATGACAGGCGGGCGCGCACCGTCACATCCATGGGTTTGTCTTGTGTTTTGGCGATAGACAGGCTGCGCGACAGCTGGCGTGTGTGCCACGCAATGTCGGCGGCTTCATGGCGCATGAAATAACCCACGTCCAAAGTCGCCCACAGGTCTTTGTGTGCTTCAAACGGCAGCGTGTAAAGCGCAAGCAGGGACAGGGCTTCGGTTTTGCGGGTCTCCACTTCAGCGTCTGCATCGGGCGCACGACCACCCAAGGCACGCAAGGTGTAGCGGTAAAGGTCTTCGAGCAGCTTGCCTTTCCAAGCGTTCCACACTTTGGGGCTGGTGCCGCGAATGTCGGCCACGGTCAGCAAGTACAAAGCGGTCAGGTTGCGCTCATTGCCCACACGTTGGGCGAAGGCTTGGATGATGTCGGGGTCGCTCAAGTCTTGTTTTTGGGCAATGTGACTCATCGTCAAATGCTCTGCCACCAAGAACTCAATGAGCTTGGCGTCTTCTTTGGCAATGTGGTGATCGCGGGCAAATCTGCGCACTTCAAAGCGTCCGAGTTGCGAATGGTCGCCGCCTCGCCCTTTGGCGATGTCATGAAACAGCGCACCCGCCAACAAAACCCATGGTTTGTCCCAGCCAGCGGCCAGTTGTGAGCAAAACGGATACTCGTGTGTGTGCTCGGCCATGAAGAAGCGTCGCACATTGCGCAGCACCATCAAGATGTGTTGGTCCACCGTGTAGACATGGAACAAGTCATGCTGCATTTGCCCCACGATGCGACGGAAAGGCCAAAGGTAGCGGCCAAGCACCGAGGTTTGGTTCATCAAACGCAGGGCGTGCGTGATGCCCACTGGCGCTTGCAAAATGCGCAGAAACATCGCTCGGTTCACGGGGTCTTGGCGAAACTTCGCGTTCATCAAACCGCGTGCGTTGTAGAGCGCACGCAAGGTGCGCGCTGATAAACCGTTGATGCCGGGCGTGGATTCGAACAACCAAAAGGTTTCCAAAATGGCATGCGGCTCTTGGGTGTAGACATCGTCACTGACAACTTCCAACAAGCCCCCTTTTTCGGCAAAGCGTTCGTTGAGGAGTTGCAGCACTTGCGTGTTGCCGTTCAAGCGCTCTTCGATGTTGAGCAACAAAATTTGGTTGAGCTGCGTCACGGCTTTGGCGGCCCAGTAATAGCGCTTCATCACCGCTTCGCTGGCCTTGCGGGCATTGAGCGTGCCGTCTTCTTCCACGCCCAGGCCCAAGCTTTGGGCGACGGCGTGTTGCAAATCAAACACCAAGCGATCTTCGCGGCGCTTGGCAGCCAAGTGCAAACGGGTGCGAATCAGGGCCAACACGTCGTCGTTGCGCTTGAGTTGTTTCACCTCAAAGTCTGTGGCCAAGCCTTTTCGGCCCAAGCTCTCCCAGCTGTCGCCCAAGCCTGCGGCTTTGGCAACCCACAACACCACTTGTAAATCGCGCAAGCCGCCAGGCGACTCTTTGCAGTTGGGCTCCAGTGAATAGGGCGTGTTCTCAAACTTCACATGGCGTTGGCGCATTTCTGCGGTTTTGGCCAAGAAAAAAGCTGTGGGGTCAAGCGCGCGTGTGTATTGCTTTTGGAAGGTCTTGAACAGCGTCTCACTGCCCAACACAAAACGGGCTTCTAACAGCGAGGTTTGAATGGTGATGTCGGCCGAGGCTTCTTGCACGCACTCGGTCACGGTGCGAACGCTGGAGCCAATTTCTAGACCCGTGTCCCAGCAGCTGCCAATGAATTGTTCAATCTGAGATTTGAGCACTTCGTCGTTCTCGGGCGATGTGCCGTCGGGCATGAGCAAGAGCACATCCACATCTGAATACGGGTACAACTCACCACGCCCATAACCGCCCACAGCGACCAAACACAGCTGGCTGTCAAAGCCTGCCGCGTCCCACAGTGTGCGCAGGGTGACGTCGGTCATGCGGCACAGCTTGTGCAACAAGGTTTTGACGCTGCGTGGGGTGGTGGAGCTGGAAGCCGCCAGCAGCAAAGCCGCCTTGTCCTGACGGTAGAGGTGGGACTTGACGTTCATCGCCGGGGATGTTGTTAACAGCAGGTGGTGGTCACAAAGTCGGGCAGGGCAGGGCTGCCGTCCGACAAGGTCAACACCTCATAGCCCGTGGGCGTGACGAGGATGGTGTGTTCCCACTGGGCTGACAAGGAATGGTCGCGTGTGACGATGGTCCAGCCGTCACCCAACTCTTTGATGTCTTTTTTGCCTGCGTTGATCATGGGCTCGATGGTGAAGGTCATGCCCTCTTGCAGCGTTTCACCAGTACCTGGCTTGCCGTAGTGCAGCACTTGCGGCTCTTCATGAAACACCTGACCAATGCCATGGCCACAAAACTCGCGCACCACCGAAAAGCCATGGCTTTCGGCAAAGCGTTGGATGGCAAAGCCAATGTCGCCCAAACGCGCGCCAGGCTTGACCTTGACGATGCCGTGCCACATGGCCTCAAACGTCAACTTGGACAAACGCTTGGCCGCGATGGACACATCGCCCACCGCAAACATGCGGCTGGTGTCGCCGTGCCAGCCGTCTTTGATGACAGTGATGTCAATGTTGACGGTGTCACCTTTTTTCAGCGGCTTGTCATTGGGAATGCCGTGGCACACCTGATGGTTGATCGAGGTGCAGATGGACTTGGGGTAGGGGTTGTCACCGCTGGGGTTGTAGTTGAGAGGGGCGGGAATGGCCTGCTGAACTTGCGTGATGTAGTCGTGGCAGAGTTTGTCAAGCTGGTTGGTTGTCACGCCGGGCAACACGTGCGGAGTGATGAAATCGAGAACTTCGGAGGCCAATTTGCCCGCGATTCGCATGCCTTGTGCGCCTTGGGCGTCTTTGATGGAAATGGTCATGTTTGCAATTATCCCATTCGTGGCAACACAGCTCTGGCGCGTGTGAATTGTGTACAAAACATCCACTCTCGGCACGTAAAATCCAGCCTTTGCCACCCAGCCCCAGTCAGCGGCCCGGCTTGCTTCGATTTCCGTCTTTTTCTCAAGGCTCCCTCGTGTCCCTGCACCTCAGCATTTTCGAAGGCGGCAACGCCCTCAGCGATTTCCGTGTTCAACAGCTTTTGCCCCGTCTGACGGCAATCTCCCCACACATCCAAGGCCTGAGCGCCCGCTTTGTGCATGTCGCCGCGACCGAGGCCCCGCTGGATGCCGCGCAGCAGCAAACACTGGCCGCTTTGTTGACGTACGGCGAGCCTGCACACACAACCCCCGCTGGAACTTTGCTGGTGGTCACGCCACGTTTTGGCACGGTGTCGCCTTGGGCATCGAAAGCGACCGACATTGCACACAACTGCGGTTTGCAGCTCAAGCGCGTTGAACGCATCACCGAATTCCACATCCAGCTCAAAGACGGCCTGTTGCGCATGGCCATGGGTACGTCCACGTTGACGCCCGAACAACTGCTGGCCGTGGCGGATGTGTTGCACGACCGCATGACCGAGTCGGTCATGCGCACACGCGACGAAGCGCTGGGCTTGTTCACCGAATTGCACCCCGCACCGATGGAACACGTGGATGTGCTTCTAGGCGGCGAGTCCGCTTTGCACGACGCCAACCAGCGTTGGGGCTTGGCCTTGGCCGAAGACGAAATTGCCTATTTGGTGAACGCCTTCACCCAGCTCAAACGCAACCCCACCGATGTGGAGCTGATGATGTTTGCGCAGGCCAACAGCGAGCACTGCCGCCACAAGATTTTCAATGCCGAGTTCACCATTGACGGCGAAGCCCAATCGCACAGCCTGTTTGGCATGATTCGCCACACCGAAAAAACCAGCCCGCAATACACGGTGGTGGCGTATTCGGACAATGCCTCCATCATGGAAGGCCACCCCGTTGAGCGCTTTTTGGCCACCAACAACGGCAAAGACCTGCCTCAGTACGCAAAAGTGTTGGCCACCAACCATGTGTTGATGAAGGTTGAAACCCACAACCACCCCACAGCCATTTCGCCTTACCCCGGTGCCTCCACCGGCAACGGCGGCGAGATTCGCGACGAGGGCGCCACAGGCCGAGGCTCTAAGCCCAAGGCGGGTATGTCGGGCTTCACGGTGTCCAAGCTGTGGGACAGTAAATTGGGCCGCCCCTCGCACATGGCCAGCCCTTTGCAAATCATGACCGAGGGCCCCTTGGGGGGTGCGGCGTTTAACAACGAGTTTGGCCGTCCCAACCTCACCGGCTACTTCCGCGAGTACGAGCAAGCGGTGGCGGGCGTGACCCGTGGCTACCACAAGCCCATCATGATTGCGGGCGGCTTGGGCGTGATTGACAGCGAACAAACGAAGAAGATTGAATTCCCCGCAGGCAGCTTGCTCATTCAATTGGGCGGCCCCGGCATGCGGATTGGCATGGGTGGCAGCGCCGCCAGCTCGATGGCCAGCGGCACCAATGCGGCCGAGCTCGACTTTGACTCGGTGCAACGCGGTAACCCCGAGATCGAGCGCCGCGCGCAAGAGGTGATCAACCATTGCTGGGCGCAAGGTAAGAACAACCCCATCCTCGCCATTCACGATGTGGGCGCAGGCGGTTTGTCCAATGCGTTCCCCGAGTTGACCAACGACGCAGG
>JAIXRH010000099.1 GCA_027485285.1 Comamonadaceae bacterium
AACAACTCAGCCAACGATCATTTGCATGATCTGATCGAGCGTGAAATCGTTCGTGACCCCAGCCGCCGCAATATGCTGAAGTCTGGCGCGGCTTTGGGTTTGCTTGGTATTTTCGGCAGCGCCATGACGGCCTGCGGTGGGGGTGGTGCGGCCCCAGCGCCTGGCGCCATTAGTTTTAAGGGTATTCCTATCAGTACTGGAGGCACAGTTATCGTGCCCGAGGGTTACACCGCCGATGTGATGTACCGCTGGGGCGATCCAATCTTGCCTAACGCACCCGCTTTCAAGGGCGATGCCAGTGAGACTTGGGTGGAACAAGAGCAGCAGTCGGGTGACAACCACGACGGCATTAACTTCTTCCCATTCCCAGGCACCGATGGCAACAGCCGCGGTCTCTTGGCCATGAACCATGAGTACATCAACCCAGAGTACATGCACACTGTGGCTAACTTCCAAAGAAACGACATTCCAGCCAACACCAAAAAGGAACAGGCAGCAATGGGCGTGTCGGTCATCGAAGTTCAGCGCAATGCTGCTGGCAAGTGGGAGTATGTGAATAATTCTCCCTACAACCGTCGTATCACCGGCTACACGCCCATGGCCATCACGGGCCCAGCAGCTGGCAACGCCATGCTCCAGACCGCTGCCGACCCCGCTGGTACCGAGGTGCTGGGTACCCTTAACAACTGCGGTGCTGGCCAGACCCCTTGGGGCACCTACATCACCTGCGAAGAGAACTTTAATGGTTACTTTGGTACAGACACTGCTTTCACACCCACGGCCCTAGAAAACCGTTATGGCATCAGTGCTGCCGGCTTCGCTTACAACTGGCACAAGGGCGATCCTCGCTTTGATTTGAATGTCAACCGCAATGAACCCAACCGACATGGCTGGATTGTGGAGATCGACCCATACGCCCCCGCCAGCAAACCTAAGAAGCGCACTGCCTTGGGTCGATTCAAGCATGAAAATGCCGAATGTGTGCTGTCAAAGATGAACAAGGCTGTGGTTTACTCTGGCTGCGACGAGCGCGGCGAGTATCTCTACAAATTTGTGTCGACCGGCACTTACAACGCCGCCGATAAGACCAGCGGTGCGAACCTGTTGGACGCGGGCATTTTGTATGTGGCCAAATTTAGTGCTGGCACGGTAACGGGCGACAACCAAGGCACTGGCGAATGGCTGGCTTTGGTGCATGGCCAAAACGGCTTGACCGTTGCGAACGGTTTTGCTGACCAAGCCGAGGTTTTGATCAAGGCTCGTCAGGCTGCTGACCGTGTTGGCGCCACCATGATGGACCGCCCAGAGTGGGTGGCTGCCAACCGCACCAAACCTGGTGAAGTGTTCTTGGCTTGCACCAACAACAACCGCCGCGGTACGACCACAGCATCGGTGAACAACGTCAACGGTTCGACCACAGCGGGTTCCGCCCGCCCACCCGTGGATGAGGCCAATCCACGTGCTGCGAATGATTGGGGTCATGTGATCCGCATCAATGAAGCAGGTGAAGATGCTGCTGCCACCACCTTCATCTGGGACATTTATGTGATTGCTGGTAACCCAGAACTGACAGGTGACAAGAAGGGCTCTAGCTTCATTGACGCCAGCAACACCTTCAATTCGCCAGACGGCATTCAAGTCGACCCAGAAGGCCGTTTGTGGATCCAATCTGACGGCGCTTATCAAAACACTGGCAACTACGTGAACCAAGGCAACAACCAGATGCTGGTGGCAGATTTGGCGAACAAGAAAATCACCCGATTCTTGGTGGGGCCTGATGCTTGCGAGGTTACTGGTGTATGTTGGACCCCTGATTCGCGCACCATGTTCGTCAACATCCAGCACCCTGGTGAAATTGCAAGTTCAGCTACCAACGTTCACCCTAATGCGCCGGCTGCTTACAAGGCACAGGCCACCGATGCACTCAAGCTTGCTTGGGCTAACGCGAATCCAACGGGCTTTTCCAAATGGCCCGATGGCGCCTCTGGCGGTCGCCCTCGCTCTGCCACAGTGGTCATTCGCAAGAACGACGGTGGCGTGATCGGTACCTGATGTCCAAAGCACCGGTTGGCTTGCCAACTTGGTGTTGTTGACTTTGACTGGGCCACCCTCGGGGTGGCCCTTTTTTTAACTTCACCCCTGCAGGGATGTGCTCGCACCCGCATTCATTTGTACGACTTCAAAGGGCCATAAGCGATGTCTTCGATTTTTCAACGCCTTGCCGCTAGCCGTGTGCTGGCTGCCGCATTGGCCTTTTGCCTGGCTGCTTGTGGCGGTGGCGGCGGCGGTGAAGCTAGCCCATCAGCTACCAACAATGGGGTGGGCCAAGACATGGCCGTTACGCCACCAGCACCTGAGAGCGTTGTTAGATTCCTAGCCAAACCTGTGCTGTCTTTCACCGACACGGGATTGAGTGTGACCGACGGCACGACCCGCATCGGTGCCTGGCGTGTGAACAGTCCTGAGAACTGGGAGTTTTCTTTTGACAAGGGGGCCACATGGATTCGAGGCCAAGGTGATAACTTCAATGTGGAGGGTGACGGTGCCAAAACCATCTGGGTACGCGCCTTTGACAACATGGGCAACACCTCAGAGATCGAGATGGTCAGTTGCGTGCTCGACACCATGCCGCCAGCCGCTGTTCAAACGGCCGTGGTGACCCAAGACCAGACCCGATTGGTGAAGGTTTCTGGTGTTGAAAACCAAGGACAGTGGGAATACTCCTTGGATGACACGCGCACTTGGCTCACAGGCACCGGAGACAGCCTGGCCCTGATGGGCAATGCCTTGACCGTGCTGTGGCTGCGGCAGGTGGATCTGGCGGGTAACCGTTCGCCTCTGGAGCGGGTCAACCTTTTTGAGCCTGACAGCCCGACATGGCACGAGGCCTCTGGCATCGCTTTGCAGCCTAGCGTGATGTCCTTACAACAGGCCAGGACGGTGGTGATACACGGCGCTGTGGTCAAGGGGGATGCCGACTACATCCGCTGGGACATTCCGGTCGGCCATCGCTTGCAGGCCTTGCGGCTGGTTCATTATGTTTCGCCCGACCCGATCGCTTTTTTTGCCTTGCAGCGTGCTGCGGTCTTTGATGCGGGTTTCGATGTCAGCCGCATGCTAGTCTACGGCCATATGGGGCCGCAAGATCTCAAACGCAACGTGCTTCAGGATGTCGCACCCACTCAGTTGGCTGCGGGGTCCATGACGCTGTGGTTCCAACAAACGGGCCCTCAAGCCACCGAATATGCCATCGAGCTTGTTTTTCAACCCGTGTAACGATCGCGTGAAGCAGTCCATGGCCAGTTTGCTGCTGGCAGGCATGCTCTCGGGCTGCGGTGGTGGGGGTGGCGGTGATGCACAGGTTTTGGGGCCTGCACCCATTGCGCCGCCGACCACGCCTGGTCCAGACCCTTTGCTTGGGCTCCAATGGCACTTGTTCAACACAGGGCAAAGCGGTGGCGTGCCTGGCATGGACATTGGCTTGCAAGGGGTCATAGAAACTGGACGTGGTGTGCTGATGGCTTTTGTGGATGGCGCGGTACAACTGAACCACCCCGATTTGGTGGCCAATGTGTTCAACCTCAATGGCAAGCTGCCAACCCTCGATCCATCACCACCGCCTGCACCACCCAATGCAACTTACAACCCCAGTGCGGGTCAATGGGACGATGCGCATGGCACGGCGGTGGTCGGCATTGCTGTGGCGAGCGCCAACAACAGTTTGGGCGGGCGGGGCGTGGCGCCAAATACTAAATTTGTGGCCTACAACGGTGTTGTAACCGGCTTGGTGGCTTCTGCCTTGCGTTCAGCCATTGACCTAGGGGCCGACATCGTCAACAACAGCTGGGGCTCTATTGACTCTTCAAGCGGACAGCCCAGCTATCAAAGTAGCGACCCTGCTTGGCGCGAGGCCATGACTGCTGCGATCGGGCAGGGACGACAGGGCCGGGGCACGGTGGTCGTGTTTGCTGCAGGCAATGGCGGACTCAATGAAGATAGCAACCGCGATGGTTATGTCAATCACCCGGGTGTGTTGGCTGTGGGGGCGGTGGATCACCGCGGCCGTCCATCGTCGTATGCCGAGCCTGGTGCCAATGTTTTGATCAGTGCGCCGTCAATGAGCCTTTTGCGCCGCACCGATGCTGGGGCCGACATTTGGACCACCGACATTGCTGGTCCGCGTGGCATGGCGGCTGGGGCATTGCCAGAAAATGCAGACTATGCTGGATTTGCGGGGGGTACATCCGCCGCAGCGCCCATGGTGTCGGGGGTGGTGGCGCTGATGTTGGAGGCCAACCCGTCGCTGGGTTGGCGCGATGTGCGATGGCTGCTGGCGCGTTCGGCACGCCCAGCTGATTTAAGCCCAGAGCAGGCCGAGCCTTCGGTCATGAATGCACACGGGTTTCATCCACGGGTGGGTTTTGGTCGTGTGCATGCCGGTGACGCGGTTTCGGCGGCGCGCAGCTTTGCTGGCCTCTCTGCTGAGCGTCGTTGCGACAGCGGGCTGCAGACCGTTGACCAAGCGATCGGCGACAGTCCTGCGCCTGCGCTGATCACCACGACCCGGTTTGAGGGCTGCGATCTGAAAATTGTGGAGTCTGTCCAACTCACGCTGGAAGTGGACCATGCGTATGTTGCCGATCTGGACGTGGTTCTGGTTTCACCCTCCGGCACGCGCAGCCAACTTGCCAAACCGCACTCCTGCCCTGCCAGTGTGTCCGGACCTTGTGGCGACTTATCGCGTGGATGGACTTTTCACAGCGTTCGACACATGGGCGAGAGCCTTCGAGGTTCGGTGCAAAACGCATCTCTGGGACAGCTGCAACAGGGTTGGCAGATCCAGCTCAAAGATGCACAAGCAGGCGACACCGGGCGCTGGCGCACTTGGCGCTTGGTCATCACCGGGCATTGATCGCCGACTGATTTCGCGGCGATATCCTTGCAAAATTAACATGGCATATTAAAAATACAAGGAAAAATTAATTCACATATTGCGTCGGTACTGTCCACCTACCTCAAACAAGGCTTGGGTAGAGCGTTGACATAACGAACAAAGCATTTATAAAATAGTCAGCAAACTAGTCAGCTCAAATCGAAAGGCTTCCCATGCACACATGGCCCGTACAAGATGCCAAGGCGCGATTCAGCGAATTCCTCACGGCTTGCCTGACCGAAGGCCCTCAGATGGTGACCAAGCGCGGCGCCGAGGCGGCTGTGTTGGTTCCATTGCGGGAGTGGCAGCGTTTGCAGGCCGTGGTTCGGCCAAGCCTCAAGCAGTTGCTGCTGCAAAAAGAAACGCGCACCACGGAGTTGGTGGCAGTGCGCGGCCTGGCAAAGCGGCGCAAGCCACAAACGCTGGACTGATGCCGCATGTATTTACTCGATACCAATGTGGTTTCAGAGTTGCGCAAACCTCGTCCACATGGCGCGGTGCTGGCTTGGCTCACTGCGGTGGACGATGCCGATCTGCATTTAAGCGCAGTCACACTCGGTGAAATCCAAGCGGGCATAGAGTTGACCCGAGATCAAAACTTAGACAAGGCAATAGAAATTGAGCGCTGGTTAGACCAACTGGCTGGCGCTTACAACATCTTGCCCATGGATGCGGCGGTGTTTCGCCAATGGGCCAAGCTGATGCACCGCCAATCTGACACGCTGTATGAAGACGCCATGATCGCCGCCACCGCACACGTTCACCGACTGACGGTGGTGACGCGCAATGTGGCCGATTTCAAAACATTTGGGGTCAAGTTGCTCAACCCTTTTCTGCCGCAAAAGGGTGCGTGAGTCACGCCCCGGCTTACATATTGCGTCGGTACTGCCCACCCACCTCAAACAAGGCGTGGGTGATTTGCCCCAATGAACACACGCGCACCGCATCCATCAAGACCTCAAACACGTTGGCGTTGTCGATCACGGCTTGTTGCAGTCGCTTGATTTGTACGGCTGCTGCGTCTTGGTGGCGGGCGTGGAAGTCTTGCAAACGCTTCAATTGCGACTGCTTTTCTTCTTCCGTTGAGCGGGCCAACTCCAGCTTGTCCATCACTTGCTCGCCGTGCGGGTTGCGGAAGGTGTTGACGCCGATGATGGGCAGCTCGCCCGTGTGCTTGAGCATTTCGTAGGTCATGGATTCGTCTTGAATCTTGCCGCGTTGGTAGCCAGTTTCCATGGCGCCCAACACGCCGCCGCGCTCGGCAATGCGCTCGAACTCAGCCAACACGGCTTCTTCCACCAACTCTGTCAGGTCTTCGATGATGAAGGCGCCTTGGCTGGGGTTTTCGTTTTTGGCCAAGCCCCACTCGCGGTTGATGATGAGCTGAATCGCCATGGCGCGACGCACCGAGTCTTCGGTGGGCGTGGTGATGGCTTCGTCAAACGCGTTGGTGTGCAGGCTGTTGCAGTTGTCGTAAATTGCGATCAGCGCTTGCAGCGTGGTGCGGATGTCGTTGAACTGAATCTCTTGCGCGTGCAGCGAACGGCCTGACGTTTGGATGTGGTATTTGAGTTTTTGGCTGCGCTCGTTCGCGCCGTATTTTTCTTTCATCGCCACCGCCCAAATGCGACGCGCCACACGGCCCATCACGGTGTACTCGGGGTCCATGCCGTTGCTGAAGAAGAAACTCAGGTTGGGTGCGAAGTCGTCAATGTGCATGCCGCGCGCCAAGTAGGCTTCCACAAAGGTGAAGCCGTTGGACAGCGTGAACGCCAATTGCGAAATGGGGTTGGCCCCTGCTTCGGCAATGTGATACCCGCTGATCGACACGCTGTAGAAATTGCGCACTTGGTGGTGCACAAAGTACTGCGCGATGTCGCCCATCACCTTCAGGCTGAACTCGGTGGAGAAGAGGCAGGTGTTTTGCCCTTGGTCTTCTTTCAAGATGTCGGCTTGCACCGTGCCGCGCACGTTTTGCATGACCCACGCTTTGATCTCGGCGGCCTCGGCTTCGGTCGGGTCGCGGCCCTTGTCGGTTTTGAACTTGTCCAGGTTTTGGTCGATGGCGGTGTTCATGAACATGGCCAAGATGGTGGGCGCCGGGCCGTTGATGGTCATTGACACGCTGGTGGTGGGGTTGCACAAGTCAAACCCGTCGTACAACACCTTCATGTCATCGAGCGTGGCCACGTTCACACCCGAGTTGCCCACTTTGCCGTAAATGTCGGGGCGCACATCGGGGTCGTTGCCATACAGCGTGACCGAGTCAAACGCGGTGGACAGGCGCTTGGCAGGCAGGCCTTCGCTCACCAGCTTGAAGCGGCGGTTGGTGCGGAAGGGGTCGCCTTCGCCCGCAAACATGCGGGTGGGGTCTTCGCCTTCGCGCTTGAACGGGAAGGTACCAGCGGTGTAGGGGTAGCTGCCGGGCACGTTGTCGAGCATGAGCCACTTCAAGATTTCGCCATGGTCTTCATACGTCGGCAGCGCCACTTTGCGAACCACCGTGCCGCTGAGCGACTTGGTGGTGAGCGCGGTGCGAATTTCTTTGTCGCGAATTTTCACCACGTACTCGTCACCAGCATAAGCAGTCTGCAGGGCGGGCCATTGGGCCAAGAGCTTGCGCTCGGCGGCACCTAAGTTCTCTTCACGGCTGAAGGCCAAGTCGATGGCGGCTTCAGAGGCTTTGGCGCGACCGGGCTTGCCTTCGGACAACATGCGTGCGGCTTCGCGCAGTTGTTGAATTTCGCGGGCCAGTTGGGCCTGTGTGCGTGCGCGCTTCTTGTAGCCGCGCACGGTGTCGGTGATCTCGGCCAAGTAGCGTGTGCGAGCCGCGGGCACGATGGGTGTCTGGTTGCTGCTGTGGCGCACGTCCACGCGCGGCAAAAAGCCCTCTTTGAAGCTCAGGCCCAGTTCGCTCAAGCGGCCTTTGAGGGCTTGGTACAAGGCAGTCACGCCGTCGTCGTTGAAGCGTGCAGCCATGGTGCCGAACACGGGCATTTGCTCTGTGGGGGTGTGCCAGGCTTCTTGGTTGCGCTGCACTTGTTTGGCCACATCGCGCAGGGCGTCGCTGGCGCCTTTGCGGTCAAACTTGTTGATGGCCACAAACTCGGCAAAGTCGAGCATGTCGATTTTTTCCAGCTGGCTGGCCGCGCCAAACTCGGGCGTCATCACATACATGGGCACGTCCACATGCGGCACGATGGCGGCGTCGCCTTGGCCAATGCCCGAGGTTTCCACAATGATCAGATCAAACCCTGCGCACTTGGTGGCCGCCAACACATCGGGCAAAGCCGCGCTGATTTCGCTGCCAAAGTCGCGCGTGGCCAGTGAGCGCATGAACACGCGCTGGCCGCTGCGCCAAGGCGAAATCGCATTCATGCGAATGCGGTCGCCCAGCAAGGCACCACCGCTCTTGCGGCGTGAGGGGTCGATCGAGATCACGGCAATGCGCAGCGCATCGCCTTGGTCGAGTCGGATGCGACGCACCAGTTCGTCGGTGAGCGACGATTTGCCCGCACCGCCTGTGCCGGTGATGCCGAGCACGGGCACTTTGTGCTGGCCAGCGTGCTGGCGCACGGCCTCCACCATCTTGGCATCGGCTTTTCCGTTCTCTAGCGCGGTGATGAGCTGGGCCAGCTTGCGCCAAGACATTTCGTCGTGGCCTTGAATCTCTTGGAGCGCTTGGGGCGCATGGCCCGACAGGTCTTTGTCGCAGCGCATGATCATCTCGCCAATCATGCCTTGCAGGCCCATCTTTTGGCCGTCTTCGGGGCTGTAAATGCGGGTCACGCCGTAGGCTTGCAGCTCGCGAATTTCGGGCGGCACGATCACGCCGCCGCCGCCGCCAAACACTTGGATGTGTTCGCCACCGCGCGCGCGCAGCAAGTCGACCATGTACTTGAAGTACTCCACATGGCCGCCTTGGTAGGAGCTGATGGCAATGCCTTGCACGTCTTCTTGCAGCGCAGCGGTCACCACCTCGTCCACCGAGCGGTTGTGGCCCAAGTGAATCACCTCGGCACCCATGCCTTGCAAAATGCGACGCATGATGTTGATGGCGGCGTCGTGGCCGTCAAACAAACTGGCTGCCGTGACGAAGCGCACTTTTTGCGTGGGCTTGTAGTTGGCAAGGGCTTGAAATTCGGCGGACAGGTCAGTCATGGAGTGCTCCGAGAAAACGGCATTGGAAACGCAACTGATGGTTGACGTTTACGTAAACGTCAATAATAGCAAGTTGGCAACGCATGTGAAGAGGAATTGCCCTGATACACAGACAAAGCGGCCAAGAAAAAAGCCGCAGGCCTGGAGGGCGCTGCGGCTTTGTGTGGTGCTGAAGATGCTTATTTGTAAAGCGTCTGTGGCAGCCACATACCAATTGCTGGGAATGTGTAAAGCAAGAAGATGGCAAACACTTGAATTCCCATAAACGGCAACATGCCCGCAAAGATCTGGTTCAGCGTCACATGAGGAGGGCTCACGCCCTTCAAGTAAAACGCGGCCATCGCCACAGGTGGGCTCAGGAACGCAGTTTGCAGGTTCAACGCCACCAACAAGCCGAAGAACAGCGGGTCGATGTTGAAGTGCGGCAGCAAGGGGATGAAGATGGGCATGAAAATCACAATGATCTCTGTCCACTCCAGCGGCCAGCCCAGCAAGAAGATCACGACTTGCGCCAAGATCATGAACTGAACAGGCGTCAGGTCCATGCCCAGCACCCATGAGTTGATCAGCTCTTGTCCGCCCAACAGCGCAAACGCGGCCGAGAAGATGCTGGAGCCCACAAACAACCAACACACCATGGCGCTGGTTTTGGCGGTCAGGTACACCGACTCACGCATCACCGTCATGTTGAGTCGACGGTAAGCCGCTGCCAACAGCAAGCCGCCCATCGAACCCATGGCTGCAGCCTCCGTCGGCGTGGCCAAGCCAAACACGATGGTGCCCAGCACCGCCAAGATCATCATGGCCAGTGGGAAGAATGAGCCCAGCAACATCTTGAAAATCTCAAGACGCACAAAGCTGAAGTAAGCATAGAAGATGGCCAGGGCCACCGCCACGCTGACCAAGCCAATCCAGAATGAGGCGGGTGCATCCACGCGTTCTTGGGCAGCTGCTGGCTCGCTAGGCGCGGCTTCTGCAGCAGGGGCCGCTTCGACGGCCACTTTGGCCGCAGGCGCGTCAGTGCCAGGGGGGGCTTGCAAGTCATCGGGTTCAGCGATGCCGCCTGCTTCTGCCTCAGGTGCAGCATCTTCAAAACCGCCACCCATGGCCACAACACCTTGCACATCTTCCACGGGTGCAGGGGACGTGACTGACATGAAGATGGCGCCCATGATCAGCACAGCCGAAATGGCAGGCAACAAGGCAATGCCCAATTGTTTGAGCAGCTCGTTCATCGGCACAGCCGCGTTGCGCTTGCCTTTGATGGCACCGATCAAGCCTGGCAACACTTTGTCGCTGATGGTGTTAGACACTTCATGTGCCAAAGGAGGCAGCGGCACATAGCGGTCTTCGGCCGACATGGGCGGTGCCAAATGCGGCTTGAGCTTGGCAATGATGATCACGTAGGCCACATACAAAGTCGCCAGCATGATGCCGGGGAAGAAAGCGCCTGCATACAGCTTGACCACCGACACGCCAGCCGTCGCACCGTAAACAATCAGCATCACGGAGGGCGGAATCAAAATACCCAAGCAACCACCCGCAGTGATGGCACCCGCTGACAGCTGCACGCTGTAGCCCGCACGCAGCATGGCGGGGAGGGCCAGCAGACCCATCAAGGTCACCACAGCGCCCACAATGCCGGTGGCCGTGGCGAAGATCGCGCAGGTCACGATGGTCGCAACCGCCAAAGAGCCAGGCACACGCGCGGCTGCCAAGTGCATGCTCTTGAACAGCTTTTCAATCAGGTTGGCGCGTTCAATGAGGTAGCCCATGAACACAAACAGCGGAATTGAAATCAACACATCGTTGGACATCACTGAGTAGGTGCGTTGCACCATCAAGTCCAAAGTTTGCGTGACCGCCAGTTCCGGGTTTTGGCTTTTATAAGCCAACCACGCGAAGATCATGCCCATGCCCATCAAGGTAAAGGCGGTGGGGAAGCCCAACATGATGGCCACAACCACCAAGGCCAACATCAACAAGCCCAGGTGACCATTGGCCATTTCTGAGACGGGCGGTAGCAAAACAAAGGCCGCTAAGACGACCATGGCCATGATGCTCAGGCCAAACCATATTTCTTTTTTCATTTGTGTGTTTCCTTACCACCCACGACGTAAGCGTCGAGTTTGGCGATGTCTTCGTCTTTCACGTTGACCATTTCTTTGAGCTTTTCAACGTCGACCTCGTCCACGTCTTCACCGCGTGAAGGCCACTCACCGGTTTGCAGGCATACCACGCAACGCACAATCTCGACCAAGCCTTGCAGCAACAAAAGAAAGCCAGCAATTGGAATGATGGTTTTGAATGGATAAACAGGGGGGCCGTTGGCCGTGATGTTGGAGTGTTCGTTGATGGCCCAAGACTCGCCCGCATAGATGTAACCCGCCCATGCCAAAGCCACGATGCCTGGGATGAAAAAAACGAAGTACAGGGTCAAGTCAAAGCCAGCTTGCAAACGTGGTGTGAAAAAGCCATACAAGACGTCGCCACGCACGTGGCCGTTTTTAGACAAGGTGTAAGCGCCGGCCATCATGAAGAGAGAGCCGTACATCATGCTCATGACGTCAAAGGCCCAAGGGTGCGGGTTGTCAAACGCGTAGCGCGAGATCACTTCCCATGTGATCATCAGAGTGAGCACGAGAATGAGCCAAGAAAAAGCTTGGCCAACTTGCGTGCTGATTTTGTCGATGGTGAGTAATAGTTTTTGCATGTGCTGCTGACTTAAATAAATCAGCCATCCGAACAAGTTCGGATGGCTGACAAAAAACGCAATCGCTCGTGAGAGCGACCGTATTTTAGGCCTTCTTCGCGCCGAAGAAGTGGTTCACCGCCATGCGACGGCTGATGTTGGTGTCTTGGTCCCACTTGACAGCACGCTGGGCAAATTCTTTTTGTGAAGCCACGATCTCTTTGAACAGTGGGTTCTCAGCAGACTTCTTCTCCAAGATTTCAGACCAAATTTTGAGCTGTTCTTGCAGGATGGCGTCGGGTGTTTTGTAGAACTTGACCTTGTCTTTGGTCTGCAACTCAACGTAGTCCTTGGAGTAACGGTCAACCGCTTTCCAAGACATGTCAGCAGAAGCGGCTTCGGTCGCGCCGGCAATCACAGCCTTCATCTTGGCTGGCAAAGCGTCGTACTTGGTCTTGTTGAACATGATCTCGAAGGTCTCAGCGCTTTGGTGGTAGCTTTGCAGCATGCACACCTTGGACACGTCTGGGAAGCCCAAGATACGGTCAGACGTGGCGTTGTTGAACTCAGCGCCGTCCAGCAAACCGCGGTCCATCGCTGGCACGATTTCGCCGCCTGGCAAGGCGTTCACCGCAGCGCCCATGGCTGTGAACAAGTCAATGGCCAAACCGTTGGTACGGAACTTCAGGCCTTTGAAATCAGCTGACTTGGTGATTGGCTTTTTGAACCAGCCCAATGGTTGTGTAGACATGGGGCCGTACAAGAATGACTGCACGTTGCCGCCAATGGAGGCGTACAACTTGGCCAACAGCTCAGCGCCGCCGCCGTACTTGTGCCATGCCAACACCATGTTGGCGTCCATGCCGAAGGCTGGGCCTGAGTTCCACAGAGCCAAGGCGTTTTGCTTGCCGTAGTGGTAGCCCAACACGCCGTGGCCACCGTCCAAAGTGCCTTTAGACACAGCTTCGAGCAAACCAAAGGCGGGCACCACAGAACCTGCGGGCAACACTTCGATCTTCAAGTCGCCACCCGTCATGTCGTTGACTTTTTTCGCGTAGTCGAGTGCGTACTCATGGAAGATGTCCTTGGCGGGCCAAGTGCTCTGCCAGCGCATGCTGATGGGGCCGGTTTGGGCTGCCACCATAGGTGCGGCTGCTACGCCAGCGGCAGCAACAGCTGCGCCTTTGAGAACATTGCGGCGAGCCGTGGTTTTTTTAATTTCTGTCATGAAGGAAGTCTCCTAAGTTTTATCAAGGACATGGATGGGTGAACGGCGATTCTGATCTGCGTGGCAAGATTTTTTGCAAGGGTTTCCCCTAGGCATTGGTTCATATTTCTGTAACGTTGTCTCCTAGGGGACGAGCGGCTTCTATACTTCGATCACTTATTTTTTTCGCTTTATCAATATGAGCAACAACGATTTGGGCTATGCGGGCGACATCACACCTGACATCGCCTTTGAGTGGATGCAGTCGGGCGCTGCCGTGATGGTGGACGTGCGCAGCGAAGCCGAGCTGGCTTGGGTGGGTTTTGTGCCAGGCGCTGTGTCTGTGCCTTGGAAGCAATGGCCAAGTACCTCTGTCAACCCCTTGTTTGACGAAGCCGTCAAAGCCGCAGCCAAAGGCAAAAAAGTCGTGTTGCTGTGCCGCAGCGGCGTGCGCTCCATCGCTGCCGCCCAACGCGCCACCCAGCTGGGCATTGAGGCCTACAACATCCTCGAAGGTTTTGAGGGCGATGCCAATGCAGACGGCCATCGCGGCACCCAAGGCGGCTGGCGCATGCGGGGCCTGCCGTGGCGTCAAAACTGACCGCGTTAACAAATTCTGCATGACGTTTTTAGCACTCGACGTGGGCAACACCCGCCTCAAATGGGGCGTGTACGACAGCCCCGTGCCTGGCGCCAAGCTGTTGGGCAGTGGCGCGGTGTTTTTAGAACATATCGACCGCTTGGCTGACGAAGATTGGCGCGAGCTGCCCGAGCCCACGCACATGCTGGGTTGCATCGTGGCGGGCGAGGCCATTCGCCGCCGCGTGGAAGCACAAATGGAGCTGTGGGACATCACCCCGCACTGGGCCGTGTCGTCTGCTGCCGAAGCCGGCATGACCAACGGCTACGACCACCCCACGCGCCTGGGTGCAGACCGTTGGGTCGCCATGATTGGGGCACACGCCCGCATGCTGGTGCAGAACGGCAAAGCGCCCAAGCCTATGGTGGTGGTCATGGTCGGCACGGCGGTGACCGTGGAGGCCATTGACGCCAGTGGCAAGTTTTTGGGCGGCCTCATCTTGCCCGGCCACGGCATCATGTTGCGCGCTTTAGAGTCCGGCACTGCGGGCCTGCGCGTGCCCACGGGCGAGGTGCGTCAATTCCCCACCAACACCAGCGATGCGCTGACCAGCGGCGGCACTTTTGCCATTGCGGGCGCGGTCGAGCGCATGGTGCAGCACGTGCGCCAACACTGCGGCGCAGAGCCCGCCTGCTACATGACCGGCGGCGCAGGCTGGAAGATGGCGCCCAGCATGTCGGTGCCGTTTGAGCTGGTCGATTCGCTCATTTTTGATGGCTTGCTCAAGATTGCACAGCAGCGGCTGGCACATCACACGCCCGCGTGGCCTTCGCGCGCCTTGTTTTGACCCCTTTAGGCGGAAGCGCTTTGCGGGATAGCCCTGCATGACAGAGGGTGGGTGCAGCGGCTAGACTCCAACCATGAAAGTCCTTGATTCCCTCACCAAGCAAGCTTCCTCCATCGCGGCCATTCGCCGCGACATCCATGCCCATCCCGAGTTGCGTTTTGAAGAAATTCGCACCGCTGATTTGGTGGCCAAACAACTCACCGAGTGGGGCATTCCCATCCATCGCGGCATGGGCACCACTGGCGTGGTGGGCATTTTGAAAAGCGGCAGCAGCGACCGTGCCATTGGTTTGCGCGCCGACATGGACGCTTTGCCCATGCAAGAGTTCAACCAATTCGCCCACGCCAGCCAACACGCCGGCAAGATGCACGCATGCGGCCACGATGGCCATGTGGCCATGCTCTTGGCAGCGGCGCAGCACCTTGCCAAGCACCCAGACTTTGATGGCACCGTGTACTTTATTTTTCAGCCCGCTGAAGAGGGCGGCGGCGGCGCCCGCGAAATGATTCGCGATGGGTTGTTTGACAAATTCCCCATGCAAGCCGTTTACGGCATGCACAACTGGCCAGGCCTCAAAGAAGGGCAGTTTGCCCTCAGCCCTGGCCCAGTCATGGC
>JAIXRH010000042.1 GCA_027485285.1 Comamonadaceae bacterium
TATTGCACACCTGCCAAGGGGGGCTCAATTTGCACCCGTGCCACGTTGGTCGCGCGGTCAGGCACAAACTGGATGAGCAAGGATTTGAAGTTGATCAAGAGCGCATCGGGTGCGGCGTTGTAAGGGCGCAGGGGTTCGCCGTCAAAGCTGGCGGCGTCGCGTGCGGGCACGTCAAACGCACTGTGGTCGAGCACGATGTCGCCTTGAATTTTTTGAATGCCCAAGCCTTGAATGCGGCGCATCAGCAACCACACACGTTCGACCACCAAGCGTGGATCGCCGCTGCCCTTGATATAAACATTGCCTTGCAGCACCCCGTCACGCACAGGACCGTCCGCATACACGGGCGTGCGCCACACATAGGCGGGGCCCAGGGTGTCGAGCGCGGCGGTGGTGGTGGCCAGCTTCATGAGTGACGCAGGGTTGACGCGCACTTGGGCTTGGTGGCTCAGGCGCGGCGTGCTGCCCGTGTGTGTGTCGACCACCATGACGTGAAAGTTGTCCGCAGGCACTTTGGCGCGCTGCAACGCGGCTTGCACTTCGGCGGGCAGTTGGCCGATGTCGCCTTCGGTGTGCTTGGGCGGGTCGGTGCGCACGGCCTTCGAGCTGGGTGCCGCGTTTGCGGGCGAGGCGGTGGCGCAGATCAGGGCAAACAGCTGGGCAAAGGCCAGCGCGCACACCCAAGTTAAGCGAGCAAAGCCCCATCCAGCGGGGCTGCTGCGAGGTGTGAGCGGGTGCAAAGATGGCATGTGTGAGCAGGTCATGGGCAAATTATCACGGCTGGGATAATCACCCCATGCACACCGACCACTGGCTGGCCTTAGAGACCAGCACCGATACCCTTTCTCTTGCGGTCGCACGCGGCACGCAGACATGGACGCACACCAGCGCGGGCGGCGCGCTCACATCCACGCACATGATTCCGCAAACTTTGGCGCTCTTGAAAGAGGCAGGTGTGGCTTTGACCGATTTGCAAGCCGTGGTGTTTGGCCGTGGGCCAGGCGCGTTCACGGGTTTGCGCACCGCATGCTCGGTGGCGCAGGGCTTGGCCTTTGGCGCGGACTTGCTGGTGTTGCCGATCGACACCTTGTTGGCGGTGGCTGAAGAAGCGCGTGCGATGCGTGTTGCCAGCGGCGCACAGCCAGTGACCCGCGTGCTGGCCGTCATGGATGCGCGCATGGCGCAGGTGTACGTGGCGGCGTATGAGTTCACGCCGCACGCGATGGATGCAGCAGGCGAAGCAAATCCAATGCAGGGCACTTGGCGTTGCGTGCAAGAAGCCGAGCTGCAAAGCCCTGAGGCGCTGCACTGGCCCGTTGCGTGGACCCATGAGGTGGCACACAAAGCAAGCCCCGCCTTCATCGCCGCAGGCAATGCATGGCCTGTTTACGCAGGCCGTTGGCCCGCTGCGCTAACTGCGCCTCAGTCAGTGGCTTTGCCAACCGCCGCCGCGCTGTTGCGCCTCGCCCCCGCCGCGTGGGCGGCTGGCGAAGCTGTGCCACCCGAAGAAGCGCTGCCGCTTTACGTCCGCGACAAAGTGGCGCAAACCACTGACGAGCGTAGGTTGATCAAGGCGCAGCAAACGCAGCAGCTTGCACAAGACGCGCCGTCGTCAACCCATCCCTAATTTTCCAGCCACGTTTGCTCGCGCCATGAACGCCGTTTTGAAACCCGAAGTACACCTCGCGCCGCTGACCGAAGCGTTGCTAGACGATGTGCTGCGCATCGAAAAAAGCGCCTACGCCCACCCATGGACGCGTGGCAACTTTGCGGACTCGCTCAAGTCGGGTTACCAGCTGCTGGCGCTGATGGGCGGCGACACCTTGATTGGCTACTTTGTCGCCATGGAGGGCGTGGACGAAGTGCACTTGCTCAACATCACCGTGGCGCCTGAGTTTCAAGGGCAAGGATTTGGCGTGCTCATGCTGGATGCCTTGTCGGTGTGGGCGCGCAGCCGCCAAGCGCTCTGCCTGTGGCTGGAGGTGCGCGAGAGCAATGTCCGCGCCATGCAGGTGTACGAACGCTTCGGGTATCGCCGTGTGGGGGAGCGCAAGCACTATTACCCCGCTGCCCGCGGCCAGCGTGAACATGCGGTGGTCATGTCGCTCAAGCTGTAAGCTATCCACCCATGAACGACACCTTGCACCTCGACAAGCGCCAACGCGCCATGCTGGCCGAGATGGGCGTGCGTGTGTGGTCGCCCATGTCAGAGGCCGCCGTGATGGATGCGCCAGCGGCAGAAATAGAACCAGCGCACAGCTTTTCCGCTGCCAGCGAACTGGCCACATCCGCCATTGCCAACGCAGCGGGCGATGAAACCGTCGCGCGAGAAAAGCCTCTGCCGGTGGCCAAAGCAGAGTCTGCCACCCTCATCATTCAACGCCCCGAAGGCATTGATCAAATGGGTTGGTCAGCCTTGCACAGCACCGTGTCTGGCTGCCAAGCCTGCGCCTTGTGCGGCTCGCGCCAAAACACCGTGTTTGGTGTGGGCGCACCTGCTGCTGATGGCCAAGCACCGCAAGTGGATTGGCTCGTCGTGGGCGAAACACCTGGTGAGGAAGAGGACCTCCAAGGCGAGCCCTTTGTGGGCCAAGCCGGCAAGTTGCTGGACAACATGTTGGGTGCCATGACGCTTTCACGCACGGGGGCGCGCACGGCAGAGGGCGGTGGCGTGTACATCACCAACGTGCTCAAGTGCCGCCCGCCGGGCAACCGCAACCCCAAGCCCGAAGAAGTGGCCCAGTGCCTGCCCTACCTCGAGCGCCAAGTGGCTTTGCTCAAACCGAAAATGATTTTGGCCATGGGCCGCTTTGCGGTGCAAGCCTTGTTGCGCGACAGCGTGCCCGAGCTAGAAGGCACGCCTTATGGCAAGCTGCGTGGGCGTGTGCATCAGTACAACGGCGTGCCGGTGGTGGTGACCTACCACCCCAACTATGTGCTGCGTAACTTGCCTGAAAAGGCCAAGGTGTGGGCTGACCTGTGCTTGGCCATGGCGCACCTCAAGGGGTCTGAGTCAGTTTTTCGTTCCTGACGCGTTCGCGCCAGAGTTGGTGACGTGGCTTGGCCACGCCAGCATGAGGAAGCTGCCCACTGCCTGTGCTCACAGCGAGCACAGCCAACACCCACAAACAAGCCTTCTAAAATTAGCGCATGACCTTCCTTGACATGCTCAGCGCCGCAGAGCGCCAAAACAACTCCATGCTCTGTGTGGGCCTTGACCCAGAACCGACCAAGTTCCCTGACCGCATCAAGGGCGATTCAAACAAGATTTACGACTTCTGCGCGGCCATCGTCGATGCCACGGCAGATCTGGTGAACAGCTTCAAACCCCAAATCGCCTACTTTGCTGCGCACCGCGCCGAAGGCCAGTTGGAGCGTTTGATGGAGCACATGCGCCGCGTTGCGCCCCATGTGCCCATCATCCTAGATGCCAAACGCGGTGACATTGGCAGCACCGCCGAGAAGTACGCCATCGAAGCCTTTGAGCGCTACGGCGCAGACGCCGTGACCCTCTCTCCCTTCATGGGCTGGGACTCGGTGGCACCGTATTTGAAGTTCCACGGCAAAGGCGCGTTCTTGTTGTGCCGCACCTCCAACCCCGGCGGTGACGATTTGCAAAACCAACGCCTCGCCTCTGTCGAAGGCCAACCCTTGATGTACGAACACATCGCCCAGCTGGCTCAAGGCCCTTGGAATCTCAATGGTCAGCTGGGCTTGGTGGTGGGCGCGACTTACCCCAAAGAAATTGAACGTGTGCGTGAACTCGCACCTACGCTGCCCCTGCTCATTCCGGGTGTGGGCGCACAGGGTGGCGATGCCGTCGCGACAGTCAAAGCGGGCTTGCGAGTGAGTGCTGGGGAAACCACCGGCCCCATCATTGTTAACTCCTCGCGTGCGATTCTGTACGCATCTTCTGGTTTAGATTTCGCGGAAAAAGCCCGTGCAGTGGCATTGCAAACGCGAGATGTTCTGAGCGCCGCACGGATTCACGTGTGAGACTCTGTGCGCAGCACCAGGCCTTCCTTTTCAATTAGCATGTCCATGTTGACCTGATCATTTTCAAAAAGGGTAGCCATGCTGGAACAGCCAAATGCGCAGGTGATGATTGCTGGTGCGGGGCCTGTAGGACTCTTGACGGCCTTGGTGCTTGCGCAGCGAGGCGTGTCCTGCGTGGTGATCGAAGCAGAGCCCAGCCTGACCCTTGACTTGCGGGCAGGAACCTTTCATCCGCCTACCTTGGAAATGCTCAATCAAGTGGGTGTGGCAGAGGCCATGTTGGCTTTGGGTATTCGGGTGCCGCGCTGGCAATCATGTGATCTCTCCTATGGGCGTGTGGCCGAGTGGGATTTGGGTTTGCTTCATCACGACACGCCTTACCCCTTCCGTTTGCATTTGGAACAACATCGGTTGACGCCGTTGTTGATGGACAAACTGAAGGCGTTTGCACATGTGCAAGTTTTGTTCAACCATCGTTTTGAATCGCTCACGCAAAATGAAGACGATGTGACTGTGCGCATTGGCACCCCTATGGGTTTGGCCACCTGGCGCATGCCCTGGGTGGTCGCTGCAGATGGGGGGCGCAGCCAAGTCCGCAAATCTGCTGACATTGAGTTCGCGGGCTTTACCTGGCCTGAGCGCTACAGCGTGATCAGCACCACCTTCGACTTCAGTCAGCTGGGTTACACCGAGAATGCCTATATCAGCGACCCAGAACAATGGGTGGCCCTTTTCAAAATGCCAGACCTGGGGCCTCCAGGTTTGTGGCGCATGACCCTGCCCGTGGCGCAAGATGTGTCAGATGACGACGCGCTCGCTGGACCTTATGCACAGCAAGCGATTCGCCGCCTCACCCGAGCAGGCCCTGAGGTGACTTACCCCTTGGTGCATCAAAGCATTTACAACGTCCATCAACGCGTGGCGGTTCAATTGCGAAAGCATCGCGTATTGCTGGCGGGTGATGCAGCGCATGTCAACAACCCACTCGGAGGATTTGGGTTGAACAGCGGCATTCACGATGCCATGAGCTTGGGCGCCATGTTGGCCCAAGTGGTCCAGGGCGAGGCGGACGATCGTTTGCTTGACCTGTACCACCGCCAACGACACACGGTCAATATGGAATACGTGCAGCAACTGTCGGTGAAAAATAAAAAGAATCTGGAAGAGAAAGATCCGGAGCAACGCGCGCTACGTATCCGTGAATTACAAGAAACCTGTGCTGACCCCGTGAAAGCGCGTGCATTTTTGTTGAACTCATCGATGGTCAACAGCATTGCACGCGCCAACGCTATTCTTTAACTTTTCCCGAAAGGACGATGGATGCGACGTTTTCAATGGATGAATGAGGTTTTGGCACTTGTCATGTTCGCGAGCTTGGCCACTGCACAGGCGCAGTCGGCTTGGCCCCAAAAGCCGATTCGCATCGTGGTGCCCTTTGCACCGGGTGGCAACACAGACTCGATCGCGCGCGTCATGGCTGAGCGCTTCACACAGAGTCTGGGGCAACCGGTGCTGGTCGACAACAAAGTGGGTGCCGGTGGCGCCATTGCTGCGGAGTTTGTGGCCAAGGCGCCGGCCGATGGCTACACCTTGATCATGGCGGCAATGCCTGTGATGGCGGTGCTTCCCGTGATCAGCAAAACCAACTTTGACCCTCTCAGAGATTTCGTGCCTGTCAGCAATGTGGGCAGCAATCCCTTTGTGATGGGTATTCACAAGTCGGTTCCGGCGAATACCTTGCCTGAGTTTGTCGCGTACATGCGCAAGAACCCAGGTAAGTTCAATTACGCATCAGGTGGCTCAGGGAGTGTGTCGCATTTGTCGGCCGCTTTGTTTGTCAAACGCGCAGAGATAGACATGACGCACATCAGTTACAAAGGCGGTGCGCCTGCCGTGACCGATTTGCTTGGCGGAAATGTGCAGATGTACTTTGGAAATTTTTCAGAGCTGTATCCGCATGTCAGTGGTGGCAATATTCGCATCATTGGTGTCTCTAGTGACAAACGTGCCGTCCAATTGCCTCAGGTCGCCACCATTGCTGAGTCAGGATTTCCTGGATTCAAAACCCTGACATGGAACGGATTAATGGCCCCTGCGGGCACACCTTCTGCAGTCGTTGCGAGGCTGGCAGATGCCGTCAAAGAGGCCCTGGCTTTTGAAGGCACGCAAAGTAAATTCCAGCAAATGGGTGTGGATGCAATTGGCAGCTCTCCTCGCGAATTTGCCGACACCTTGCGTGCTGATATCGCCACATGGTCAGAGGCCGGCAGGGCTGCTAATTTGAAAATGGAATAAGACGCCATGAATGCACGCCCTACCAGCATCGACACCTTAGCAACGCGCGCCAAGATTGCTGTCATCGTGCCCGCTACGAACACCATTGTTCAGCCAGAGTTTGAGGCCATGTGCCCCGTTGGCGTCACCAACCATGTGAGTCGCATGTTTTTGCCCGTGCGTCCGTATGACGACATGCTGGCCTATCGACAAGCGCTAGACACCGAGAAAGGTAACCTAGAAGAGGCCCTGAACTTAGTGTTGCCGTGCGAGCCTCATGCGGTGGCGCACGGTCACTCAATACATTCTTTCCGTGGTGACCGTGCCCGCGCGTTGGCTGAGCAAGAGCGACTCGAAGATTTGGCGGGCATTCCATTTGTCACGCCATCCATGGCGGTTCTGGCTGGGTTGGAAGCGATTGGCAATCCCCAACGCATTGCAGTTTTGACGCCTTATTGGCCGCCCGCCGATGCCCTGATCCAAGAGTTTTTTGTCTCGTGTGGGTATGACGTGGTTGCCAACCACGGGTTGAAGGCCAAAGGGCCTATTTCCGTCGCGCAGTTCACGCCAGAGCAAATCATGGCGGGATTCAGAGCGCTGAATCGCGACGGCGTGGAAGCGTTTGTGCATGTCGGCACCAACTTGCCAGTGAGCGCGCTCACGCCAGCGATTGAGGCCGAATTTGGCAAACCTTTGATTGGTGTGAACGTGGCCACCTACTGGTGGGCGTTACGTCGACTCGGCATCCAAGACCCCTTGCCTGGGTTTGGCTTGCTGGCTGAAAAATACTGACACTGACGATTAGCCTGCCAACAACTCGCGTGGCAGACTGACGATGAAGTCGTTCAAGGTCTTGGCGTCACGACCTGGACGCATGTGAGACGTCATGCTCATGAATGCCGCTGTGACGTCTCGTTTTTGCAGCGCATCGATTATTTTTTCATGCTGCTCATAAGAAGATTTGATACGGCCCAAGGCCCCAAATGCATGGCGTCTGTAAGCGCCTGTGCGCGAGCGAATGCGAAGCACCTCTTGGCGTAAAAAGGCGTTGCGCGCGCCTTCGTAAATGATTTCATGAAATTTGAGGTTCGCTTCTTGCCAGCCATCCACGTCCTCCTTGCTGGCGAGAAGTTGACTGCTGCGGTGTTGCTTCACCAAAGCCTTGAGTTCATCGTTGGTCATTCGTTCGCAGGCCAAGCGAGCCACAACACCTTCTAGTTCTGCCAGCAACTCCCACAGCGAAAGCAGTTGCTGCAAATTCATTTTGGCAACAACGCAACCGCCGCGAGGCGTGCTCGTGAGGACGCCTTGGGCTTGAAGTTGTAGCAAGGCCTCACGCACAGGTGTGCGAGACACCTGGTGCTGGCTGGCGAGCGCCGCATCATCGATGGCATCCCCAGGAAGGAGCTCTCCCGAGGCGATGGCTGTCTCAATGCGTTGGCGGATTTGGTCGCTGATTTTCATAGGGGTGACTAGGTGAAAACGATATTTGAATAATAGCCATAAATATATTTAATCAGGTATAAATGAATAAATACAAGATTCATCCACTCAACACCCATGTCCGACCTCGCCCCATCTTTGCAAGACTTGACTGAATTGGCTCAGCAAACGATGGCAGCGCATGGCTACTTGCCAGGGGATGCATTCATTTCAACGGCTGGCAAATTGTTGCAACGTTTGTCCGATCCGCAGCCTGCATCGTTCACGGTGGACCCAAAGATCTCTTACGAAGACATGCTGCAAAGGTGTGCGCATCATGGATCTGCCTGATCGGATGGTTGAGTTGCAAGCGCGCATTCGTGCAGGACAAATTACTGCGCAACACGCTTTGCAAGCTCAAATTGACCGCGCAGAGGCCTTGCGCTCGCAGTTCGCCTGCGTGGTGGACACCTTGACTTTGACCGTTCCGGCTCAGGGCCCCTTGTCAGGCATTGCGTTGTCGCACAAAGATATTTTCGATTTGAAAGACTGGCGGCCGGGCTGTGGCGTGGGCCATGGCAAATCACAAGCAGGGGTTCAGCCAGCCGCAGCCGTTGCGGCGCTGGCCGAAGCTGGCGCGACGCAATGGGCAAGCTTGGTCATGGCGCCTTATGCCTGTGGTGCCACTTCGCAAAACCCACACTTTGAACGCTGCACGAACCCATTGGACGCCGCGGCTGCGGTGGGTGGCTCTTCCAGCGGCTCTGCTGTGGCGGTGGCCGCAGAAATGACCTACGCCGCGTTGGGAACAGACACCGCCGGTTCCATTCGCATCCCTGCTGCTTGTTGTGGTTTGATTGGGCTCAAAACAACACATGGGGCTGTCAGCCCCCAGGGTTGCCAACCCTTGGCGCCTTCGCTCGACAGCGTTGGAATTTTGAGTCGGTATGCAGAAGATGCGCGCCAAATCTGGCAAGCGCTGTGTCCGCATTTGACGCCGCCTCAAGGCATGGGCGTTGGGTCAACAAGTGCAGCGCGCTGCCAACTCTGGCTGCCAGAAGAGGGCTTAGAGGTCGATATCAGCCAAGCCATACGTGATTGGGTTGCGCAGCATTTGCGCGTGGTGTCCATTGACATGCAAGCGGAGTTTGAGCAACTCAGCCGCCATGCGCAACGTGTGCTGTTTTATGAAACGGCGCGCACCCATCATGCGGCCTTGCTGGCCGGCCATGCAGATCCTGCGGTTCAAGCGATCGGGTTGCCAGGTTTGGCAATTCCCAAAGATTGGTATGAGACGTCAATGGCCATGCGCGCAGCTTGGCTGGATCAATTTGTCAGGCGACATTTTGAATCGGCTGATTTTTTGATCTTGCCGAGTATGGGTTGCGCTGTCCCTGATTGGCAGCAGGTCGAACTAGGCCATCCATCTTTTGAGCGCCGCCGATTGGCCGCCATGCATGGATGGATGGGGTTTGTGAATTACTTGGGTTTGCCGGCTTTGAATTTACCTATCGCCCGTGATGCGCATCAGCGACCTATTTGTGTCCAGGTGTTGGCGCGCCCATTTGCAGAACATCGATTGCTCGACTTTGCAGCGCAATTTGAAATGAAAGATCGGACTCTTTAAGCATGCCAAAAATACAAGCTTCCAGTGCACTTGCGCGTTTCAAGGTGATCGATTTGTCACGCGTGCGCGCTGGACCCAACTGCGTGCGCATCTTGACCGACTTTGGTGCAGATGTGGTTCGTGTGGAGCCGCCGCCAGGCGTGGATCCCAATGAGGCCATGTTCGCTGCCAACCGCAAAGGCGGTGACTTTCAAAACATCAACCGCAACAAGCGCTCGATGACGCTCAATCTCAAAAAGCCTGGCGCCAAAGAGGTGCTGATGCGTTTGGTCGCCCAAGCTGATGTGGTGGTCGAAAACTGGCGTCCCGATGTCAAAAACAAATTGGGCCTTGACTACGAATCCTTAGCCAAAGTTAACCCACGCATCATCTTGGCCAGTATTTCTGGCTTTGGCCAAGACGGCCCCTATGCCTGGCGACCTGGTTTTGATCAAATCATCCAAGGCATGGGGGGGCTGATGAGCGTCACTGGCGAAGCCGAGCATGGGCCTGTGCGTGCAGGACTCGCGGTGGCTGATTTGAGTGCTGGCCTCTACTGTGCTTTGGGAATTTTGGTGGCGCTTTTGGAGCGAGAAACCTCGGGCAAGGGGCAGTGGGTGCATAGCTCGTTGTTGCACTCTCAAATTGCCATGATGGATTTCCAGATGGCGCGTTACCTCAATGACAACGATGTCCCCGTGCAAGTGGGCAACAACCACCCCACCAGCTCGCCCATGGGACTGTTTGATGCCAACGATGGGTGCTTCAACCTAGGCGCATCGGGTGAAGGCAACTGGAAGCGCTTTTGCGATGCGCTCAACAAACCCGACTGGTACAACGACCCCGAGTTTCAAACCGAGCCATTGCGTGTCAAACATCGCAGCCGACTGAATGCGCAAATTGCGCATGTGTTCAAACAAAACACGGTCAAGCATTGGGTGGATTTGCTCAACGAAGTGGGTGTACCCGCAGGGCCGGTTTACACCGTGCCGCAAGTGTTTGAGGATGAGCAAGTGAAACACCTGAAAGTCACTGAGACCTTGATGACCAATTTCGGCAAAGAAATGGCTTATATCAAGCAACCCGTGGTGTTGGAGCGGACGCCCTCACAAGTGGTGGCGCCTGCGCCGGGGTGGGGCGAGCATACCGATGAAGTGTTGCGTGAGGCAGGCTACAGCGAAGCAGAAATTCAACAATTTCACACACAAGAGGTGGTCTAAGCATGGGTGCGATTCATCTCTCGCAAGAACAGCACATTGCGCGCGTCACCATTGACGATGCCCCGCGCTACAACGCCATGAGCCTGTCAATGTGGCTTGCACTTAAACAAGCGTTTGACAGCATCGAGGCCAACACCGACGTGCGTGTCGTTGTCTTGCGGGGTGCGGGCGACAAAGCATTTGTCTCGGGCGCCAATATCAGTGAGTTTGACACCCAGCGCAGTTCGCAAGACGCTGTCTCTCACTACAACCAAAGTGTGGCGCAAGCGCAAGACGCCATCACGCGTTGTCGTGTGCCGGTCATTGCTGCGATTCATGGAATTTGTTATGGCGGTGGTTTGGGCTTGGCCCTGAGTTGCGACTTGCGCTACGCCAGCCCTGCTTCGAAATTTCGCATGCCCGCTGCTCGCTTAGGACTGGGCTATGGCTACCACGGCATGAAAAGCATCGTGCAAAACCTTGGACCTACCGCTGCCGCGGAAGCTTTCTACACGGCCAAGGTGTACGAGGCAGCCGAAGCTGCCCGCATCGGCATTGTGAATGCGGTTCACCACGATGTCTTTGCGCATTGTGAAGAAGTGGCTTTGCAGATTTCGCAAAACGCCCCCCTCACGGTACAGGCGGCAAAGCAAGCCATGCTTTGCATCGCAGACAACGACACGGCGCAAATCCCGCGCATCGATCAGGCGGTGCAAGCTTGTTTTGAGAGCCGTGACTACGCCGAAGGGCGAGAGGCATTTGCGCAAAAGCGCATGCCGCTTTTCACGGGCAAGTGACCGCATTTTTGATCCCCATCATTCATTCATGAAAGCATCCACCATGACGCACGCATTGCAGGGAAAAGTTGTTTTGATCACTGGGGCCTCGGCGGGCATCGGCCGTGCCACTGCCATGACCTTGGCCCAGCAGGGCGCGCACATCATTGCGCTGGGGCGTCGGGAGGATGCGCTCAAAAAACTTCAAGATTCACTGCCAAGCGGTGCTTTGCGTTATCTGGTGGGCGACCTCAATGACGATGCTTATCTCCAGCAAGTCGAGGCGGTGGCTGCTGAGGTTGATATTTTTGTGAACAACGCCGGGGTGCTGCGCTATGCGCCTTTGTTGGATTTGTCGCCCGAAGACTGCGAATGGATGTTCAAAACCAATGTGCTGGCATCACTGAAAGTCACCCAAATATTAGGACGCGCCATGGTGGCTCGTAAAGCTGGACACATGGTGTTCATGACCTCGATCGCGGCGCGCGAGGTGTATCGATTGGCCTCTGTCTATTGCGCGACCAAGCATGCTTTGTCTGCGCTCGCGCGCTCGTTCCGGTTGGAATTGCAAGGCTTTGGCATCAAGGTCACAGAGGTGGCGCCAGGCATGGTGGACACGGACATTCGAGACGGTAGCAATCACCCCGACGTACTGGCTGCGGTGGCTGTTCGTAAATTCAAAGCATTGACGGCGCAAGAGGTGGCCGACGCTGTGGCGTTTGCGGTCACGGCCAATCCCAACTGCTGCCCAGATCTGATTGAGTTGCGCCCACAAGGGTCGGCCTGACAAAGACATAAATTTGCTTGAACTTCAAAGGAATTCACATGGCGACTGTTAAAAAAACGAAACCCGCAACACAATCTGCACCCACCAAAAAGGCGTCAGCGGCCAAGAAGGTGACGCCTGCAAAGAAAGCCACGCCCGCAAAAACTGCCGCGTCGGCGAAGCCCGCAAAGCCGGTGAAGCCCGCCAAACCAGGCAAGCCGCCAGTCATCAAGTGGGGCCCACAAAAATTTGTGGTGAGCCATTTGAAGCCCTCCGACTTCAAAAAAGGCTTTCGTTCCTATGCCAAGTACCGCGATTTGGGCATCGCCGAGGCAACCGGTGGTGCTGTGCAAGCACATGTGATTCGTTTGCTTGGGCCGTGTGACCCTAAGGTGGTTGCGATCCCGCATTACCACGGTGTGCAGTTTCAGATGATTTACTTGCTCAAAGGCTGGATGGTTGGCGAGTATGAGGGCCAAGGCAAGATCAAGATGAAGGCCGGTTCGTGTTGGTTGCAACCCAATGGCATTCGCCACACGGTGTTGGATTACTCGGACGATTGCGAAATGGTAGAGATCATCCTGCCAGGCAACTTCGACACCGTCACGTTTGAATAAATCATAGAAAGGCCTGTTGTGAAACACCGTAGCTTTTTAAGTGTGTTGGTGCCCTTGACCTTGTTGGTCGTTTGGCAAGTTATTGGCAGTCAACCGGGTATGCAAACCATGTTGCCCAGCCCCTGGCGCGTCATGTTGGCTTGGAATGACTGGATTTTTGGACAGCCCAGCGGCATGGGGCTCAACCCCTACCTAGGAACTTGGTGGGCCAACGTTGAATACTCTGCGGTGCGCGTGGTTGCAGGCTTTAGCTTGGCCATGGTGATTGCGATTCCCTTGGGGCTGTTGATCGGTTGGAGTCGCCGCTTGTCTGTGCTCATTGACCCCATGATTCAGATGTTTCGCCCGATTCCGATCACCGCTTGGTTGCCGTTCTCAATTGCCGCATTTGGCATCACCAACATGGGCTCGATCTCGCTGATTTTCTTAGGTGGATTTTTCGCGATTGTGGTCAACGCCACCCAGGGCGCACGCGATGTCGATAAAAACTTGGTGCGCGCCGCCAAGATGATGGGAGCTTCTCCTTGGGTGCTGCTCAAGCGGGTCGTCCTCCCGGCGGCCTTGCCCAATATTTTCACCGGCATGCGCATCGGCTTGGGCATTGCTTGGACTGCCGTGGTCGCTGCCGAGATGGTGGCCGTCAAATCGGGTTTGGGCTATGTGCTCTGGGATGCCTACTATGTAGGTCGCATGGACATCGTGTTTGCTGACATGGCCTCGATTGGCTTGATGGGGTTTTTGAGTGACCGCCTGATCATTTGGATCGAGCGTCGCGTCCTCAAGTGGCGCCTCTTGCAAAACCATTGATTTCCAAAGGACACCTTATGTCGCATATTCACATTGATCAGCTGTTTAAAACCTATGAAGGCTCGCCACCTGTGCGGGCGCTTGAGAACATCAACCTAGAGATTGCGCCAGGCGAGTTCGTCGCCTTGCTGGGTCCTTCGGGTTGCGGCAAGTCCACCTTGCTCAACATCATTGCCAGCTTCGAGCAGCCTTCGTCAGGTAACTTGACGGTGGGCGGTCGAACCATTGAAGCGCCAGGCCCAGACCGCGGCGTGGTGTTTCAAGAGGCCGCCTTGTTTCCATGGTTGACCGTTTGGGAGAACATTGTGTTTGGCCCCAAGGCCCAGGGCTTGCCTGCCTCAGATTACGAAAGCCGTGCCGAGGAGATGCTTGGCATCATGGGCTTGAAAGACTTTCGCAACCACTTGCCCATTCAGCTCTCTGGCGGCATGCGACAGCGCGTGGGCATCGCGCGTGTGCTGACCCTGGGTTCTAAGGTTTTGTTGATGGATGAGCCGTTTGGGGCCTTAGATGCACAAACGCGTTTGACCATGCAAGAGTTGTTGTTGTCGGTGTGGGATCGCTTGAAGCCGACCATTATTTTCGTCACGCATGACATCGATGAGGCACTCTTTTTGGCTGACAAAATTTATGTCATGTCAGCGCGGCCAGGTCGCATGGAGTCGGTGATCGACACGCACTTGGCACGACCCCGCTCAATTGAAATGACGGCGACGCCAGAGTTCAATGCGATGAAATTACAAATTCTCAAAACCATTCGCGCCCACTGAACAACCAGGCACAAAAAAACCCGACGCACGGATGTGCGTCGGGTTTTTTTATAGAACGGTGCGCGGAAAGGTCAGTCCGCGCACAAGTTTAGCGACCGCGAATTTCTCGGGCCATACTGTCATCAAACAAATCAGCCGCCGCTTTGGTGACGTCCGTTTGAATCACGCCTTGTTTGAATGAGGCTTCAGCCAAACGAGAGACTTGCGCGCGATCAAGCACACCACCGAGTTTGATCAGCTTGTGTGACTCACGCGTCACGTCCAGTGGCAAGCCGGTGAATTGCGAGTAGGTGTTGATGAAGAGATTGCTGTCTGCTGCCAATTTGGCTTCGGCATTCAGGTAAGCCCACAGGAAGCGTCTGACGACTTCGCGGCGCTTGCTGTAAGCCTCACCCGAAGCAGCCAACAAGCCGAGCTCTTGACCCACGGCTTTGGACTTGCTGTAGTCCACCAAATTGGTGGCGAAATAGGCTGCACCTTCGGCCACCACTTGGGACTCAAAGGGCTCCCAGCTCAACATGGCATCGATGTCGCCACGCTTGAGCGCTTGCACAAAGGCCGTACCGCCACCTTGAATGTTGACAGCTGTGAAGGTGTTGTAAGGGATGTTGTTCTCAACCAAAGTCATCGCCCACGCAAACCAAACCGCTGAGCCAGGGGCCACCGCAATTTTTTTGCCTTTGAGGTCGTCCCATGTGTTGATGGTCACGCCCTTGCGAACGACCAAGTATTTGGGAGACGATGCAACACCGGTCAAACCGATGATGTTTTTGCTGCCTTGACTCGCGGCAATGGCCAAGTCGGCAGGGCCCACCACAGACACATCGACAGAGTTTGACAGCAGGGACGTGCGGGCATCGGCGTAGCGCACAAACTCAGCGCGCTTGACTTCGATGTTCATTTTCTTGAGCTCTTCTTCAACCAAGTGCAGAGCCGAAACTTGGCCTACCTTGACGTACCCAATGGTGATAACTTCTTTGTTAGGCATGGGGCTGGGCATCGGCGTGATGGCGTGTGCTGCTTGCACAACACCCAACCAAGCCAGCAAAGTGACTGAGACGAAACGTAGTAATCGCATGAAATTCTCCATTTAAAAGTCGTTGAACCAAACGCGGACAGATGCAAATTCCAAGCCTGAAAAATGCTGCCATTTCCACCTGTCTAGTCTCACCTTACGAATGGCAAAAAGCTGGTCACGCACGAGACAGAAAATGAGCGGAATACCCCTAGTTCTCGGGTCTGCGCTTTGTTTGCTGGGGGCTATTGGGGTCACAATTGCGCATCCCCTCCAAAACCTCTTTGACGCATTGGATTGATCTATGGCCAACCCTCGCATTCCTTATCGTTTTTCCAATGAGGGCCCGCACCTCAAACCCCCTCAAGAGGGCGCTATCTTGGTGCATTTGGTGGTCAATGTGGAGCATTGGCAATTCGATGCCAGCATGCCGCGCACCATCATCACGCCACCGCATGGCAAAGAGACCGTGCCCGATGTGCCAAATTTCAGTTGGGCCGATTACGGCATGCGCGCTGGTTTGCCGCGCATCATCGACGCCATCCATTCACGCGGGCTGCCCGCTTCCACGAGTTTCAATGCAGGCGTGATTCACGCTTACCCGCGTGCTGCTGAAGCCATGCACAAAGTGGGCTGGGAGTTCATTGGCCATGGCGTCCATCAAAAAGCGCTCAACCATGCGGAGGGTGAAGAGGCGTTGATCGCGACCAGTCTCGACATGATTGCTGCGTTCACTGGCAAGCGGCCCAAGGGCTGGCTGAGTCCGGGGTTGCGCGAGTCGCACGACACGCCCGACATTCTTGAAAAGCAAGGTGTGGAATATGTTTTTGACTGGGTTGTGGACGATGTGCCGCACTGGA
>JAIXRH010000043.1 GCA_027485285.1 Comamonadaceae bacterium
CTTCAAGGTATCTTCCACCGCAAAGCTCGCCGAGCCACTCACCAACACACCCGCATCGCCCACTTGGCCGCCGCTCTCGGCGTAGAACGGTGTGGTGTCCAACACCACCACACCCGTTTGGCCGTGCTTGAGTTCGGCCACCGAGTTGCCGTCTAAGTACACCGCCACCACTTTGGCGGTGGCTTTGAGGTCCTCATAGCCCACAAAGGTGTTGCCAGCGCCCGTGTAGTCCAAGGCCTTGTCCATCTTGAACTTGCCTGCGGCACGGGCTTGGGTTTTTTGTTTTTCCATCGCAGCAGAAAAGCCCGCCTCGTCGACACTCAAACCACGCTCACGGCACACATCGGCCGACAAGTCGAGCGGAAAGCCATAGGTGTCGTGCAGCTTGAAGGCCACATCGCCCGGCAACACGTTCACGCCGCCCTCCAAAGCCGCATCCAAAATTTGCATGCCCACGCCAAGGGTTTCGAAGAAGCGCTCTTCTTCGGCTTTCAACACCGACGCAATGCGCTCTGCCTGCGATGCCATGTTGGGATAAGAATCACCCATGAGCTTGACCAAATCGGGGACCAGCTTGTGGAAAAACGGTTTTTTCTGACCCAACAAATAGCCGTGGCGAATGGCGCGGCGGATGATGCGGCGCTGCACATAACCACGGCCTTCGTTGCTCGGCACCACGCCGTCGCTCACCAAGAACGAGGTGGCGCGGATGTGGTCAGCAATCACACGCAGGCTCTTGTGGCCCATGTCGGTGCAAGCTGTTTCGCGCGCTGCGGCTTTGATGAGGGCGTCAAAGATGTCAATTTCGTAGTTGCTGTGCACGTGCTGCAAGATCGCCGCCAAGCGCTCCAGGCCCATGCCGGTGTCCACACACGGTGCGGGCAAGCGGGTGACCGAGCCGTCTTCGGCCATGTTGAACTGCATGAACACGTTGTTCCAAATTTCGATGAAGCGGTCGCCGTCTTCGTCGGGGCTGCCAGGAGGGCCGCCTGGGATGTGGTCGCCGTGGTCATAAAAGATTTCTGAGCAAGGGCCGCAGGGGCCGGTGTCAGCCATCATCCAGAAGTTGTCGCTTTTGTAGCGGCCGCCTTTGTTGTCGCCAATGCGAATCACGCGCTCGGGAGGCAGGCCAATTTCTTGGGTCCAAATGTCGTAGGCTTCGTCGTCTTCTTGGTAAACGGTGGCCAGCAAGCGCTCGGGAGGAAGCTTGTAGACCTCGGTCAACAACTCCCACGCCCACTTGAGCGATTCGCGTTTGAAGTAGTCACCAAACGACCAGTTGCCCAACATTTCGAAGAAGGTGTGATGGCGCGCGGTGTAACCCACGTTTTCCAAGTCGTTGTGTTTGCCACCAGCGCGCAAGCAGGCTTGCACCGAGGCAGCGCGCACATAGGAGCGTTTGTCGTCGCCTAAGAACACGTCTTTGAACTGCACCATGCCCGAGTTCGTGAACATCAAGGTGGGGTCGTTGCCCGGCACCAGTGGGCTAGAGGCCACGACGGTGTGGCCTTTGGACTCGAAGAAGTCCAAAAATGTTTTGCGAATATCAGCGACGGTGAATTGGGGTGTAGTCATCCTGCGATTATAAGTTTCAGTGTCACCCCAGAGTCTTTGCTGCCTTTGGGGCGGCGGTATGCTTGCAGCAATTATTTTGGAGACTTCACATGAATGCGCCCCTTTCTTTGCTCAACGACCCCACATTGCTCAAGACCGATGCGCTGATCAATGGCCAGTGGGTCAAAGGCGCCAGCCGCTTCGATGTACACGACCCAGCCACCGGCCAAAAACTGGCCGATGTGGCCAACCTCACCGCCCAAGACGCCGAAGCCGCCCTGGACGCCGCCAACGCCGCATGGCCCGCATGGCGCAACAAAACCGGCAAAGAGCGCAGCATCATTTTGCGCAAGTGGTTTGACTTGCTCATGGCCCATCAAGAGGATTTAGGCCGCATCATGACGGCCGAGCAAGGCAAGCCTTTTGCCGAGGCCAAAGGCGAAGTGGCCTATGGCGCGAGCTTTGTGGAGTGGTTTGCCGAAGAAGCCAAGCGCGTCAACGGCGAAACCCTGCCCCAGTTCGACAACAACCGCCGCTTGATGGTGCTCAAGCAGCCCATAGGCGTGTGTGCCGCCATCACACCGTGGAACTTCCCACTGGCCATGATCACCCGCAAAGTTGCGCCTGCGCTGGCTGCTGGCTGCCCCGTGGTCATCAAGCCCGCAGAGCTGACCCCGCTCACCGCTTTGGCCGCTGCTGAGCTGGCCATTCGCGCAGGCATTCCCGCGGGCGTGGTGAACATCATCACGGCCGACAGCGACAACAGCATTGCCATTGGCAAAGTGTTTTGCAGCAGCGACATCGTGCGCCACATCAGCTTTACCGGCTCCACCGAAGTAGGCCGCATCTTGATGGCGCAGTCAGCCCCCAGCATCAAAAAGCTGGCCTTGGAGCTGGGCGGCAATGCCCCCTTCATCGTGTTTGACGATGCCGACATTGACAGCGCCGTCGAAGGCGCCATGGCCAGCAAATACCGCAACGCCGGCCAAACCTGCGTGTGCGCCAACCGCATTTACGTCCAAGACGCGGTGTACGACGAGTTTGTGCAAAAGTTCTCTGCCAAGGTCAAAACGCTCAAGGTAGGCAATGGCTTTGAAGACGGCGTGGCGCAAGGCCCGTTGATCGAAGACGCCGCCGTTGAAAAGGTAGCGCGTCATGTGCAAGACGCGATTGCCAAAGGTGGCAAGGTCATGGTGGGCGGCCACAAGCTCGACGGCCAGTTCTTCGAGCCCACCGTCATTGCCAACGCCAGCGCCGACATGCTGTGCGCCCGTGAAGAAACCTTTGGCCCCTTCGCCCCTGTGTTTCGCTTCCACCAAGACCAAGAAGCCATCGATGCTGCCAATAACACCGAGTTTGGCCTAGCCAGCTACTTCTACACCCGTGACATTGGCCGCATTTACCGCGTGAGCGAAGCGCTGGAATACGGCATGGTGGGCATCAATGTGGGCGTGATCGCCACCGAGCATGTGCCCTTTGGTGGCGTCAAGCAATCGGGCTTGGGCCGCGAAGGGTCTAGCCACGGCATGGACGAGTACTTGGAGATGAAATACCTGTGCTTGGGCGACATCCTCAAATAATGACAAAGCCCTTAGAAACCTCGCTCTACGTGGTTTTACTTCGTTTATGACAGTTTTGTTATTTACAATAAAGATATGCTTAAACGGAGCAACCAAGGACATACCTAATGGAATCCAAACAAATTTATCTGCGCTTCCTCAATCTCATCCACGCTTTAGATGGACAAGCGAACGCGCCTGTGATGGACTTGGATGCCAAGAAGCTTCTCGAAGTGATCGCCGTTCGTCACGCCGATGAAAAGCCTTTGACTGTGACCGACGCCATGGCTTTGACCACCATTGCCTCGCCAGCCACCATTCATCGCAAGCTCGACCAGTTGCGTGAGCTGGGCATGATCGATACCGTGTTTGAAGGCAAAAACCGCCGCACCAAATATTTGGTACCAACGCAAATGGCCCATGACTACTTCAACAAAGTCGGTCAAGTGATGCAACAGGCGCTCGCACAAGCCTAAATCGACTTGTCGTCGCTGTTGGAGGCCCCGCAGCTCACCCCACCTACCGCACGTGTCGCGTGATTCACGTTCAGGGCATGCATCGCTACAATGCCAGCACGCTCTGCGGGTGTCGTTCAATGGTAGGACTCTTGCTTCCCAACCCCCTAATGACGTGTCGTAACGTCCACTAGTCTTCCGCAGTGAGGCCCCACTAACCTCTTCCAGTAGTCCCACACATACAGGTGGTGGAATGGGGTACCCCAGTCATCACCCAGACTGGATTTCCGCAGGGACTACTGCCAACACCTTCCAACATTCCAAGGTGTAAGTCAACATCAAATCAACTGTTGTCCTTTTGAAAATTCTCAAGGATGGTCCCCTCACCTCATCAACCTAGGGTGACCTGTGGACCAACTCACACCAGCTGAACAATACCGACTTATTTACTTCATTCGTGAGAAGTGCGGATTAAATTTGACACAGAGTCATTTCACAGAAGTCGCCTTTGACTTGTTTGAGGACATCTCTGGCATGGAGAAGATTTCGACCCCAATTGCCATGGAAATCATCAACATTTTGTGGAAGAAATACAGTGCCAACACCTACCCCTGACACCCTTAAACAACAGATTGAACCCAAGGACAGAAACCGCTATGCGAAGGCTGTGCAAGACGGTCAAACCATTCTGACTGATGGGGGCAGCAAAGCAGACGCAGCAAGGGCAATCTTTCGCCTAATTCATGACGAGCATCGTGAAGTTGTGCTCCGTGCATTCATCGAGGGGGCAGACGTAACCCTCAAAGGTGCCCCTACTTACTACTACAACATCAGTCGCAAGTTCCGCAAGCAAAAAGCAGACTGACCGCCCTCACCTTCTAGTGGGTGAAAGTACCCACTAGAAGCGTCAATTAAATTGACGGTTTCACTCCCGTTGCCCTAGTAGTGATTTGACTGGACAGTGACCGCATTTAACGGACACATCCAATGGCAATCGTTAAGCGTGAAGGTTCTAAGTACCTGTACATCCAGTTTCAGTATGGCGGCAAGATGTACATCAAGTCATCCAAGACCACGGACAAGGAACTTGCTGAGCGACTTGAATCCAACTGGCGTAAGCAGCTAATCGAGCAATACCAACTCGGTATCAAACCAACCATCGATACGCTCGAAGCATTCAAGGCGTATTCAGCATCCAAGAAAAAGATAGTCAGTCACTACGTCGTCAATTTATGGTCTATGCGTGCGGCAGAGTTCCTGTCCTACGTGCCCCACCTGCACCTATTGCAGAGTCGTGACATTGAGAGGTTCAAGGTGGACATGGAACGCAAGGCATACAGCAACCAAACGATCAAACATGCCTTGAACCAAATTGGCGGCACCATCAAATATGCCAAGCGGATGGGGTATCAAGTTCCAGAGGTTGAACTCCCAAGCATCAAGCTTTCAAAGGGTCGCCTCCGTTACCTCACGGTAGAGGAAGAACAGCGCCTACTTGAGGCAGTTGACCCAAGGCGTGAAGTCAAAGGTCTAGCGCCCTATGACGAACGTATTCCACGAATAAAAACCCAGATGCAGGACGTTCACGACTTCATCATCCTATTGCTGGACACAGGAGCAAGACATGGGGAAATCTGCACACTGGAGTGGTCACAAATAAACCTTGATCAACGGTCGATTGCATTGTGGAGGTCGAAAGTCAAGAACGAGTCGATTCTGTTCATGACTGATCGGGTGTTTGACGTTCTTTCAAGACGGCATGCCAACAGGAATTCCAACTTCGTTTTCACGAACTCACAAGGTGAGGCAAGAAAACACATCAACATGACGTTTCACAAGGCATTCCAACGTGCAGGATTGCCTGATTGCTCACCCCACACACTTAGACATACGCTGGCAAGCCGCTTAATCCAGAACGGGATGAACCTCTACGAGGTCAAGGAAATCCTTGGGCATTCGGACATTAAAACGACCATGCGGTATGCCCACATCGAGCAATCCAAGGTTTCACGCAAGGCAACAGATTTGATCAACAAGATGAACCATGCAACAAGCACATCTATCAAAGATGTATAAATACCCACAGACACGGAATATGTGCAGGGGAAATTGAGTCCGACCTCATCCCCCTCCCCTGCATGTATTCACGGTCACAGGTCAATCGGACTCGACCTATTCAGGGGGAATACATGCAAGAAAACAAAATCAAGGTTGCAATCAACCGCCATATCGTCGACAAAAACATTGGTGGCAACGCCTATTACATGGCAAATGAGTGGGAAAACGTCGAACTAACAATCGATGACTTTATCAATTTCGTCGCTGTCGAGGGACACGCATTCTGTGCACAGCTAAGTGGTAACAGATCGTCAGCGAATTACAAACTCACCAATCTAGTCTCCTTGGATATTGATGCAGGAACGACTCTCAAGGAGGCTCTAGAGGATGACTTTTCCCAAAAATATCTAACCTTCTTTTATACAACTTCATCACATACCGTCGATGAGAACAGATTCAGGCTTGGGTTTTTGCTCGACAGGGATCTTGATAATGGGAACGAATACGCTGCAATCAAACGTGCGCTGGGGCTGAGATATTGCAGTGACCCAAGCACGCACGACCCTTCCAGAATCTCATTTGGCAACCAACATGCCACATATCAAACATTCGACAACATCATGCCCTCTGATGTCATTGATGAATTGATCGAACAAGGGAGACCGCCAGCAATCATCAATAGAACAGACTCCGTAACAGGTGACTTCAACAACTCAATACGCAGAGCAGACAAAAAACTCCCAAGAATCACTGTGTTAAAAACAAAAAACGGTCTCCTTACAAGACTGGCAGACATAAACGAACGGACGCAAATCCATTGCCCTTTCCACAAAGATAACAACGCAAGTGCATTCGCAAACAAAAACTCACATGGCTCAACCTACATGTTCTGCATTGTTTGCCAAACCACATGGTGGATGCAATCCTCTAAGGAGGAGCAGATAGCCCTGAGGACTGATAACGATTTCGTTACTGTCATGAAAAGTGTCAGCAGAGAAGCACTCGAGAGAGCAGACGAACGAAATTTCCCTGCAGACATTAACCCCAAAAAATACCCACTAGCAGGGTTCACGTCAATTGAAATACTCAACCGTCAATACCTTAAAGTTGATACCCTTCATAACGGTCTAACACTTATTCGAAGCCCTAAAGGCTCTGGAAAAACCGAATCCCTTATTGAAATCATCCGAAATCTCGTAACCAGCAAAGACTTTAGAACCTTATCTGATTTTGAATGGACAGATGCAGATGAGCTACCTCGCTCCTTCACGACCAACTACAAAGTGCTTCTTATCGGACACAGGCAGGCGCTAATTCGACAACTGTGTGAGCGCCTTGGATTGAATTGCTATCTTGACGACAAAGAGCACTCATATCAAGAGATCAACATACGGAAAAAAAGATATGGCGTGTGTCTTGACAGTTTAGGCAAGGTTTCAGATATCGCCTACGACTTGGTTGTTATCGATGAATGTGAACAAGTTCTAGCCCACTTGCTTTCAGACACGATGAAGCACCGAGAATCGATCTACAAGACACTCAGCCATGTCATAGCGACCTCTAAAAATGTCGTAGCACTGGATGCCGATCTAGGTTGGACCTCATACTTAACGCTCACCGAGATGAGGAATATCACCACACCAACAGCAGGAAATAAAAATAGAGTCTGGATAAAAATTAACGAACATCTAGCAGACAACAATCAAATCGACATTTACTCATCAAAGGAAGAGTTGATCGGACAAATGATGGCAGACATCGATGACAACAAAAGAATATTTGTCGCATCTAATTCGAAGCGCCTCATCGAGCGGCTGCAGGCCTCTATCGAAAAGACGTTCGGAAGTGGCCGATCGTTTGCGGTCACATCTGCAAACTCAAGAACAGATGAAGTTCAATTCGAAATTATGAATTTTGAAGAAACGTTTAACAAATACAACGCCCTTCTTTGCAGCCCCTCGCTGGGAACAGGCATTGATATATCCTTCGAGGAAGACGAGCAAGTTGTTGATTGCTGCTACGGATTCTTTGAGTCCCTCATCAACACACACCTAGATATTGACCAACAAATTCGTAGAGTCAGGCATCCAAAACAAGTTCGAGTCTGGATAAGTCCTCAAAAATTCAACTTTGAAACAGAGTTCGGAGTGGTTAAGCATCAGGTGCTAGCTGACAAGGTACTAGCTAACACTTTCATCGGTTTCGACCCCGTAACACGCTCAGAAATCTACAAGGAAGATGATCCTTTTTTAACATTAGCCACACACATCATTTCAGACCAACGGTTATCCCAAAACAATCTGAAACAAAACTTTATTAACTACAAAGAAAAGACTGGGTGGGTTCATAAACTTATATCTCGCAACGACGCTTTTGCTGACCAGGGGAAGGAATTCCTAAAACTAGGCAAGCAACTTGATGATGCAGCGTTTATTAGACGTATCCAGACAGCAAAGCCAATTAACAAGTTCGAATTCGACCTAATTCAAGAGGCACTCGAAGGTGACTCAAAACTTCCAGAGTCAAGTTACTGGTCTTTTAGACGAATGACTCTCGAAGCGTTCTACCAACAGGAGCTAACCGCTGAACTAATCATTAACGATAAACGAGGGGAGCTACGGACTCAATACAAACTCTTTAGAGCTATCCTCGACCAGCAATACGTTAATGAAATCAACAAAATATTGTCTCAAAAATACGAGAAAAAAGGAAAAACCAATCCGTTTGATCGTATAAAAGAGCGTGATGCGAAGGTTGCACTCCTACACGCACTTTTATCTAGCTCCCCTGTGTTTAAAAACGGGCAGTTTGATTTGAGCTGCATTTACTCTGCGGCAGATTTGCAAAGTTTTGCTAGGTCCTGTAAAAAACTGGCCCCGTATGTAGAAGCACAATTTTCTCTTCCAATCAGAAGTGACATTGAGAAAAAACCAACTACCCAACTCCATTGGTTCTTAAAAAAAGTGGGCATTTCAACGATCAAATCGAGCAAAAAGATTGGTACAGAAAAAATTTACCAATACATGATTGACCCAGATAGCTACAACAACATGATCGCCTTGATGGAACTTAGAGATTCTGAAATAAACGACTGGAAATTCATTAACCGACTACATGGATTCCAAAATGTCCATAAATTCGCCCCAGCCTTAGGGGGATAACTGAATAGATTTATATAAAAAACACAAAAAATCACATCTGTTATCCCCACCGAGGACAGGACTAGGGGTAATTTCATATTGTGGGATTTTTTGATTGATGGGTATTAACACCCAAATACAACATTTGAATCACATCAGTCTAAGTTACCCCTATTTCACCCAAGCTAGATACCTTCATTAATAACCATGGAGGTCAGCAATGGCAAAGAATAAAACAGATTACAACGAAATAACAATGACTGAGATTGCCCTATTGGTTCATCTGCATGGTCTGAGGGGGAGTCGTGAAAGAGTAGTCGATTTAATCGATATGACTGATGCAAAGTTCTATAGTTTCAGCACAACAGAGGACGGCAAGGCTATGGTTGTCGTTGTGGCTAAAGAGAACTATTACGAGAGTATTTGAGCAAAGTTTAGATGCATGTGCAAAGTCAATTAATCCAGTATGAAACTCGTTTCTGTAGAATATTTTGTATCAGAGTCCTGCCAGGGTGCTGTTTTCTCCAAAATGAATTGAGTAATAGCTCGCCCGCTTTGCTCTGAAACGCTGAAAAGTAATTTCGCTCTTGGACTTACAATATCGAATTCAAAAATTAACAAGCCTGGAATTCCAGACTCACTGACAGTGCCAGTGATATCGGTATTACCGTTACATACAGATGCAGGCATAGTGAAAGTTCTTTGATCAGACAATGGTCCGCCTGAAGATATGTTGAATACAACACTCCCTTCACCAAGAGTACAAACACCTCTCACTGGTATTTGAAGTCGCTTTCCTGAAACTGAAGATACACTTGTAGCAGAACTTATTTTTAAACTTCTATAGGGATAAGCCACCAATTCATTCTGAGTACAACCTAGTGGCGTCTTCGCATATTGAAAGTTGACAAGACTCCATTGTTGACCTCTTTTTTTCAAACTCATCAACGTGTCACACTGATTATTTGATCTTCTATCCCATCGAATTGTTATAGAACTTTCATTTCTCAAAAAAGTCCCAGCATATATACTTACCTCATCATCATCAAATAAATCAACTATTCCGTTAGATAAAAAATTTAAATGGAAATTATTAATACCCGCATAGTTGAATACATACACACCAGAAAAGTCGTCTATATCAATTCTCAGATTCTCTAGAGACTCAACTGAATCGAAAGAACTTTTTATAAAATTATTAGTATTTAAATTTATTCCTGAATTTTTAAAAGTGTAATTTGTAATATCTGCTTGTAATGACTGCATCGATTGCCACACATCGGAAATTTGGTTGGGTATCTCTTTTCTAGCAAGGAAATTCTTTATTTTATTAACGGTTTCCGTATTAAGTAAAAGTCCTGACAAGTCCATAAAAGAGGAGGTAGACGAGGCCTTATCGAGAGCAAATAAAATCAGCGTGACTATTACCTGATCAACCTCTGCGTCATAAAAATTATCAATAGTTGGGTTAACAATTTGTCCGTTAACTGGCTGGACTTTACCTATGTAAATTCGATTTACAGGGTCAATATAAAACGAAACATGGTCCCCCAGCTTAAAGTTGAATGCACCTCGTTCATCCGTCACACCATTTAACCCGCTAGGTGATGCCTCGTAAATCAACCCCTTTACTGGTGCATCCACGTAATACGCTGTAAATGTCGGTGTTTGAAACGTAGATACAGAATTGCCCCCGCCACCACCACAAGATGTCAGGAGCAGGGTCATGGTTAAAAATACAAGCAGCCGTTTCATCTCAATACCTGTACTTGATGCCAACTGCACCAACAGGAACATACGACCGCTTAAATAAGCTGCCCCGCAAGGTATTCAACTCTGCATCCACATCCGCCAATGTGACTGCGTGCAATCCCACCATGCTTGTTCGGGCATGTGCATCGTATTTTCCGAACATTAGCCCAAGATCTGCGTAAACACTCCAACCATCGTCCGAAGCCGCACTTTGATATCCGAGTCCTAAGTAAGGCGTGTACTGCGGAAACTTGTATGTGATGTCCAGAACCTCAGTACCTGTATTGAACGTTTTGCCATTGATGCTGGCATTCGTCCCCTGTACTGACTGCAGCCTTGTACTGATTCGGTTTGCATTGACGCCAACACTGAACCTGAAGTCTCCCCCATTTGGAAACCAGTCCAAATACGCACCAAGACTTGTGTTGTTCTTTGTCAAGGCAAATTGATTGCCATCGATTGACTTGTAGCCCTCACTTGTAGGCAGTCCTGCAAGATCAGTCCGTAGCGAGAACTCTGTCGAAATTGGATAGGCGTAACCAACCACCACCCTATTGCCGACTCCCACATAAACGTCATTTGCACGCTTGCTGGACTGCAGGTTTGAATCAGAACTTATTGACTCGTTAGCTTTTGCTGTTGGCTTTATATCGAGAGTTGCTGGTAGCTCGGTATTACCTTGCACTGGTTGCTTTATGGGAAGTCGTCTTTCAACTGGAGTTTTGGGAACTGATTCGTCTTTGGAGGCAGGCTTTGCTGCAGGGCTATGCGGCTTCAAGAACTCTCTTTTAATTCGAATTTCTGCAATTTGCTTCGCCATCTCTAAATCAGGAACTTCGAGCAACACTTCTTGAATGACTCTAGCCCTAAATGCAGCAGCATCCTCCGCAAAGGCAGTGGTAGCGTGGAATGCAGCTATCAATAGCAAAGCAGCCACAACGCCAAATGCTGGCTTGCAGGTCGAGTTTGACCGTTTGCTATTGTTCTGGAGGGACATCTGTTTACTCTTTGCGACCTACTCTCATCGACTTGAGTAGGATTTACTTGAGCGATGTCACCCTATTTCCAAGTGTGAAATCTGATAAAACTAGCCCAGCAAACTGGAAGTCTCGACGTTGCACCACTAGCCATGCGGCTTTTGAAGGGTATGACGTTTGCTTAGATAGCAACCCACATAGGATTTACACCACTCAACCAGAGATGGTTGCTAAACTGTGATTTATTGGATTGCATAGTGAGTAAATGTTGAGCATGAATCAAGAAGTCAAAAACCGAATCTTCATTTCGCTAGTCGTCATAGCTATGCTTTGCCTATATTTGGGTGGTTTCAATATCCAGCTAGGGTTGAATGAACTTAGATCGTCTGCACTAAGCCGTTGCATCGATGGCAAGTATGAGTTGTTCGACTTATGCCTTTATAAAACTAATGGCGAATACTCCCCCTCCCTTTCACAGTTGATAACGCCATTTGTTCCAACTGTATTGCTGCTGTGGGCTCAGTGGCTCATGAAAATAGACGTAACAATCGATGTGGATTCATATCCGAAACGCACATTTAAGTGCTTGCGTTTTGTTGCATATGCAATTGCGATGATTGGTATTGCCTTGCCAATACAAAAAAAAAAAAAAAAAAGTGCAGATCGAATTTACCAAGTACACATAGGCAATCTTTTTATTGGACCTTGGTTAGCAGCTGCTTGGGTAACAGCACCTCTTGCATTTCAAAAATTGGTTGGTCCAAGGGCATTAGATGTTGACTTTTCTATGCTTCGAAAAGTTCTATATGCCGTTTTATTGTCACCAGTGATTGCTGTATTACTTCAATTTGGACGAGAACTTACGAGTAGATAGTTACTCAAGTCTTTGGCACGACCATTAACATTATCAAAGTGGCGTGCATGAAAGTCACGACACAACCACCCCACCGAGTCGCCCATCACACAATCCACTACAGAACCAGTCACGCACCAAGGCAGAGGCTCACACACCCCTACAATCCACATCAATGCGGGTGTCGTTCAATGGTAGGACTCTTGCTTCCCAAGCAAATAACGTGGGTTCGATTCCCATCACCCGCTCCACAGACAAAAAAGCCGCTCATGTTGAACTGAGCGGCTTTTTTTAATGGATGGCGCAGCATCCAACGAATCGATTACTTGACCAACAGCACGGGCTTGTTGCAAGTGCTCATGACGCGTTGCGCCACAGAGCCCAACAACACATCAACTATGCCGCTGCGCCCTTTGGCGCCCATCACCAGCATGTCAAACTTTTTGTTGGCGGCATTAGAAATGACTTCTGCCACATGACCCGTTTGGATGATGCTGTCGTGCTTGACGCCCGCCTTCACCAACACAGCCAAAGCCGCTTTGAGCTCTTTGTCGCTGACTTCACGCAGGTAGTCGGCGATGCCTTCTTTGCCCACGAACTGTTGCGCGTAGCGCAAGCCTTGGTCATCGTGCACGTTGATCAAGGTGATGCGATCTTCCGATCGCAAGTTAGAGACCAACTTGACGGCGTACTTGACCGCATTCAATGAAGATTTAGAACCGTCGACAGCAACCAAAATTTTCATGTGTTTCCTCTTGTTGTGAATGGACCAGTTTAGTCCTACATCACAACAAGGTCACACCTGTCTTACTTTGCAAGAACTCACGGGTGACGCCGGGTGCCAACTCGATCACTTTGAGACCTTCTGGCACCACGTCCATCACCGCGAGGTCGGTGATGATGCGGTCAACAACACCCACCCCTGTCAAAGGCAAGGTGCAGTGGGGCAAGATTTTCAAATCTTCCGTGCCGTCTTTTTTCTTGGCCACGTGCTCCATCAAGATGATGACGCGCTTCACGCCGGCGACCAAATCCATCGCGCCGCCCATGCCTTTGATCATTTTTCCGGGAATCATCCAGTTGGCCAAATCGCCCTTCTCGCTCACTTGCATTGCGCCTAGGATGGAGAGGTTGATCTTGCCACCACGAATCATGGCGAACGATTGGTCGCTGCCAAAAATCGCAGAACCTTTGATGGTGGTCACGGTTTGCTTGCCTGCGTTGATGAGGTCAGGGTCGACTTCATCTTCGTACGGGAACGCGCCAATGCCTAGCATGCCGTTCTCACTTTGCAGCCACACTTCCACGTGGTCGGGGACGTGGTTGGCGACCAACGTGGGAATGCCGATGCCGAGGTTCACATAAAAACCATCTTGCAGTTCGCTTGCCGCACGAGCGGCCATTTCGTCTTGAGTCCAAGCCATGGTGATTCCTTATTTACGGTCGCGGGTGGTGCGCTTTTCAATGCGCTTCTCGGGCGTGGCATTGAGCACGATGCGGTGCACATAAATACCGGGCAAGTGAATGTCGTCAGGGGCCAACTCACCCGTCTCCACAATGCGCTCGACTTCCACCACGCAAATCTTGCCAGCGGTGGCGGCAGCTGGGTTGAAGTTGCGTGCGGTCATGTTGAAGCGCAGATTGCCTGAACGGTCTGCCACATCGGCTTTGATGAGCGAGATTTCAGGCACGAGCGAGCGCTCCATCACATAGGTCTCGCCGTCGAACTCGCGCAGCTCTTTGCCCTCGGCCACCAAGGTGCCCACACCGGTTTTGGTGAAGAACGCGGGAACGCCAGCGCCGCCAGCGCGCAGCTTTTCAGCCAAGGTTCCTTGGGGCGTGAATTCAAGCTCTAGCTCGCCAGCCAAGTATTGGCGTTCAAACTCTTTGTTTTCGCCCACGTAGCTGGAAATCATTTTTTTGATTTGATGGGTTTCAAGCAACTTACCCAAACCAAAGCCATCTACGCCAGCGTTGTTGGAGATGACCGTCAAGTCCTTCACGCCGCTGTCGCGCAAGGCGTCAATCAGGGCTTCAGGGATGCCACACAAGCCAAAACCACCCACAGCCATCAGTTGACCGTCGGCCACGATGTCTTGGAGTGCTTCAGCAGCGGAGGGGAAAACTTTGTTCAAGGGAGGCTCCATTCAAAGTACAACAGAATGACGTTACGATACTACGTAACGCACTACGTAGTTTTTCGTAAGCACAGACCCCTGAACGCCTTCGCCATGATGGATTACCGCCAAGCCTTTGAACTCGCCCCAGTTGGACTGGTGATGTCGCGCAACCGCACGATGGTGGACTGCAACCAACACGTGTGCGATATGTTTGGCACCACGCGAGAGCAACTCATGGGCCAGTCGTTTCAGGTGCTCTACCCCAGTGCAGACGACTATGAACGCACAGGCGCACGCATCAAACTCAGCCTCAACGCCAAGGGCCTGTACGCCGACGACCGCCTGATGAAGCGCATTGACGGCGCACAGAAAGGCGAGCCGTTTTGGTGCCACGTGACTGGCCGCGCCTTGAACTTGGATTCACCCCACGAAGCGGGCATTTGGAGCTTTGAAGACCTCAGCGCCACGCGCCCTGTGCGCGCCGAGCTAACAGCGCGTGAACGCGAGGTGGCTGCGTTTTTGATGGAAGGCATGACCTCCAAAGAAATCGGCCGTGCGCTGGGCATCAGCCACCGCACGGTGGAGATTTACCGCGCCAAGCTGATGCGCAAATACAAGGCATCGACCACCGCCGACTTGGTGCACAAATTGGTGGTGGGTTAAATGCCCACAGATCGTCAGGCCAGCCCACGCAACTTGACGCCCCGCATGGAATGTCGCAGCGGATGCGGGGCGTGTTGCATTGCACCTTCCATCACCAGCGCTTTGCCTGGCATGCCTGACGGCAAGCCCGCGGGTGTGCCTTGCGTGCAATTGCTGCCAGACATGCGCTGCGCCATCTTTGGCAAGCCCGAGCGGCCTGCGTTTTGTGTTGGTTTGCAGCCTGCGGCAGACATGTGCGGTGACAACCGCAATGCGGCTCTGTGGTGGCTCACGCAGTTGGATGCGGCCACTGTGCCATCAGAGATTTGATGCCGCTTAAGGCGTGACCATCTCGCGCACCCAATCGGGCAAGTCGACCGCTTTTTGCTTGGGGAAATCCACCCAAATGGTGGTGGCGCCACCTGCAGCGTAAATCACGCCGGGGTCGGTGACCAGCTCCATGGTGGCCCAGGTTTCAAATGTGGTGCGGCCAGGGTCGCTGGCATACATCTTGATCAGCAAATCGCACGGATATGCCAGCTGTTTGTAGAAATTGCAAAACGCATTCACGATGACGGGGCCTTCGCCCTCGGGCTTGGGTTCGGAGTTGAATTGGCGCAACCAATCGACACGCGCAATTTCGAGGTAACGAAAGTAAATGGTGTTGTTCACATGGCCCATCGCATCCATGTCGCCCCAGCGCACAGGCACGGTGGTCTCAAAAACCAGTTTTTTGTGTTCAGGAATTTCGTATCTCATACCGAGAACCCATCGTCTGCTGAAATGATGGCCCCGTTGATGAACGAACTCTCCGCACTGGCCAGCAGCACCAGCAAGGCATCCAAATCTTGCGGCTGGCCCACACGCTTGCGCGGCAGCATGTTCACCAGCTTTTGGCCGGCCTCGGTGCTCCAAATGTGTTCATTCATTTCTGTGCTGATGTAGCCAGGACAAATCGCGTTGACGTTGATGCCAAAACGACCCCACTCCAAAGCCATGGCCTTGGTCATTTGAATCACGGCGGCCTTGCTCATGGCGTAAGGCGCGATCTGTGGCAAAACTTTTAAGCCCACCACCGACGCAATGTTGATGATTCGCCCGCCTGTGTAGCTGCCAGGCGCTGCCCCCTTGGCGCGCGCCAGCATGCGCTTGCCAACTTCTTGGGCCACAAAGAAAGAACCACGCACGTTGGTGTTGAAGGTGAAGTCAAAGTCCTGCTCGGTCACGTCTTGCACACGCTGTGTGGTGCTCACGCCCGAGTTGTTCACCAAAATGTCGATGCTGCCCACCTCGGTCTCGGCATGGGCCACAGCGGATTTGATGCTGCCCAAAGTCGTCACGTCCAAGCTCACCACGTGGGCATCGCCACCTTCGGATTGAATCTCGGCACGCAACTCTTTGAGCTTTTCCACACGGCGGCTGGCCAGCACCACGGCAGCGCCTGCGCGCGACAAGGTGCGGGCAAACTGCGCACCCAAGCCGCTGGAGGCACCCGTGACCAAGGCCACGCGACCCGATAAATCCATGCTGTACGCCATGTTGAGCTCCTGAAAGTTGAGTTATTTCATTATGACAAGTGCGTCAATCGCAGGCCCTAAAATCTGTCCCACCCCTGACAACAGACCAAGACACTCAAGCTATGACACCAGAAGAAATTCTCGCCCAGTTTGGCCCACGCGAAGCCATGGCATACGACGTGGTCGTGGTGGGTGGCGGCCCGGCTGGATTGGCCACGGCCATTCGCATCAAACAGCGCGCTGCTGAAAAAGGCAATGACGTGTCAGTGGTGGTGTTGGAAAAAGGCTCGGAGCCCGGCGCACACATTTTGTCTGGCGCAGTGATGGACCCCAAGGCCATGACCGAACTCCTTCCCAACTGGAAAGAGCTGGGCTGCCCGCTGAATCAAGCCGTGACGGGGGACGACTTGCTCACACTCACCGAAACCGGCGTCAGCCGCGTGCCAAACTGGCTGATGCCGCGCAACTTCCACAACGACGGTTGCTACGTGGTGTCACTCAGCGACGTGGTGAAGTGGATGGCTGCCCACGCGGAATCGATGGGCGTGGAAATTTTCCCTGGCTTCACCGCGGCTGAGGTTTTGTACAACGACGACGGCGCCCAGCATGGCGGCTTCCCTTCGGTCAAGGGCGTTGCCACCGGCAACGTCGGCATCGGCAAAGACGGCCACCCCACCGACAACTTCCAGCTCGGCATGGAACTGCATGGCAAGTACACCATCTTCGCCGAAGGCGCTCGCGGCCACTTGGGCAAACACGTGATTGCCAAATACAACTTGGCTGAGGGCCGCGACCCTCAAAGCTACGCCATTGGCATCAAAGAGCTGTGGGAGGTCGCCCCCTCCAAAGCCAAGCCCGGTTTGGTGGTGCACACCTCGGGCTGGCCCATGCAGGACGACGCCTTCGGTGGCGGCTTTTTGTACCACCTTGAAGACAACAAAGTCACCCTTGGTTTTGTGCTCGGCCTCGATTACAAAAACCCATGGCTCAGCCCCTTTGAAGAAATGCAACGCTGGAAAACACACCCAGCCATTGCCGCCCACCTCGAAGGTGCCAAGCGCATTGGTTACGGCGCACGCGCCATCAACAACGGCACGCCCCAAGCTTTGCCCAAGACCGTGTTCCCAGGTGGCGCACTGATTGGCTGCGACGCCGGCTACTTGAATGCGGCGCGCATCAAAGGCAGCCATGCCGCCATCAAGAGCGGCATGTTGGCCGCTGACGCAGCCTACGAGGCCGTGTCTGCAGGACGCGCCAACGATGCGCTGAGCGCCTACCCCGCTGCGTTTGAAAAAAGCTGGCTGAGCAAAGAGCTCAACCAATACCGCAACTTCAAGCTGTGGTTCAAAAAAGGCATGCTGATTGGCACGGTGATGACCGGCATCGAGCAATGGCTGCTGCCCAAGTTCGGCATCGACACCCCGCCTTGGACACTCCACGGCAGCAAGCCCGACCATCTGTGCCTTGAGCCTGCGGCACAACACGCCCCCATCCACTACCCCAAGCCCGATGGCAAGCTCACCTTTGACCGCTTGAGCAGCGTGTTCATCAGCAACACCAACCACGAAGAAAACCAACCTGCGCACTTGACGCTCAAAGACGCGTCCGTGCCCGTCCACATCAACCTCTCCACCTACGCTGGGCCCGAGAGCCGCTATTGCCCGGCTGGTGTGTATGAGTACGTGAAGAACGAAGACGATTCCGATCGCTTGCAAATCAATGCGCAAAACTGCGTGCACTGCAAAACTTGCGACATCAAAGACCCCACCCAAAACATCATCTGGGTCACGCCTGAGGGCGGTGGCGGCCCCAACTACAGCGGCATGTAAACACTATGAACCAATATCACGCAGAACACACTTGGGTGCGCATCGAAGGCGACACCGCTTTGGTGGGCATCACCCAACACGCCCAAGACACGCTGGGCGACATCGTGTTTGTTGACTTCGCAGACGTCGGCAAAAGCTTTGCACAAGGCACCGTGGCCGGTGTGGTCGAGTCGGTCAAAGCCGCCGCCGACGTGCACATGCCCGTGGGTGTGGAAATTCTCGAGCAAAACGAAAGCCTGCGCGCAGATCCATCACTGGCCAACAGTGACCCCGAGGGTGCGGGTTGGTTTTACAAGGTCAAACTCAGCAACCCGTCTGAGCTAGATGGGCTGATGGATGCTTTGGCTTATCAGGCCTTGACGGGTTAATCGTTGGGGCATGAACCTGCCCTCCCACCAACTCACCCTGGCCTTGCATCACGCAACGGAAGACTCGCTTGCCGTGTGGCGACTTTCGCGCCAGCGCAGCACCAGCCAGGCAAGCACGCCCGTGGCGATCAACCAGCCTGAAACGTGGATGGCATTTTGGCTGATGGCGTAGCTGATGCTGGAGTAGGTCAGCCATGCGCAGGCTGCGCAAAACACCAGCGGCAGCAATGGGTAGAGCGGCACTTTAAAGGGCCGATCGGCCTGCGGGTCGGTTTGTCTCAGCCACATCACACCCACGCCCACTAGAAATAAAAAGCCCCAAAACACGGGGGCCGTGAACTCCACCATGGTGGAGAAACCGTCACCCTCTTGCATGCCCAGAAGCACCAAGGCAATGGCGATGACGGCCTGCGCCCACAAGGCTTTGCGCGGCGCGCCGTTTTGGGTTTGCCACTGGCCTAAGGCCTGCAAACTGGCCCAGTCACGGCCCAAGGCAAAGTTGGTACGCGCCCCCACGATGATGGTGGCGTTGATGCTGGTGAGTGCGGCAATCGCCACTGACAAACCCAGCGCTTTTTCAGCCCAAGGTCCAAAAGCCATGCCGACCAAGCCAGAGGCCGCCGTTTTGCTGCCCGACAGACCGGCCTGCCCAAGGCCCCACAAAAGCGCGAGGTTGACCAACAGGTAAATGGCCGTCAGCGCCAGCATGCTGAGCACGATCACGCGCACCATGCTGCGAGGCCCGCCTTTGAGCTCGGCTGAAATATAGGCTGCCTCGTTCCAACCCCCAAAGGTCAGCAACACAAACACCAGTGCCAAGCCCCACGCGCCTGCAGAGGGCACTTTTTCAAACCAACGCAGCTCAGCGGGGGCAGCGGCATCACCAAACCACAACCCAGCCACCACCACAGCCAACAAGCCCGCCACTTCGAGGGTGATGAGCACCATCTGCATGCGTGAAGACGCATGAATGCCCGCCATGTTCACCATCGTCAGCGCTGACACAATGACCAACGCCCAAATGGCGCTTGAGTACGGGCCCAAAGGCACCAGGGTGCTGAAATAGTCGCCAAACACAAACGCCAACAGGGCAATGGAGCCTGTGTTGATGATGGTGGCACGGGCCCAAGCGTACAAAAAAGCCAGGTCGCGACCAAACGCACGGCACAAGAAATGGTAGTCACCCCCTGCATGCGGGTACGCCGTGCACAGCTCGGCATAGCACAAAGCGCCAGCCATGGAAATCAGCGCGCCCGCAACCCAAATCGTCAGGGCCCAACCGGCATCGCCGCTGATGCCAGCCACCAGAGCCGGAGTTTTGAAAATGCCAGCACCGATGACGATGCCGACGATCAACGCCACGGCAGCCGTGGCGCTCAAAAGACGTGCGGGTTGCGCGCTTTGAGGGGGGGCGTCGCTCATGTTCAGCTCAATTCAATGGACTTCAATTCAAAGCCAGCTCGGCTCAAAGGCGGTTGCCGTCAACGGTCTGAACCAAATACTCTGTGGTGAGCGTGCCGCTCAGGCGGTTGCCATTGACCTTACCCTTGAAGCTGCTCACAGCTTGTGCTCCGCCACGGAACTGAAAGCTCAGGTCTTCGCCCCGCAAACTAGCGCCCAAGATCTGCTGGGTGCGACCATCGAGGGTGATGGTGCCCCCTACGTTTTGGAAGGTTTGTTCCAAATTCAGGCGTGCTGTTTTGCCGCCATCAAAACTCACGCTCCAGCTGCCTTGCACGGGCGCTGGCACGATCCACATATAGGCAGTGGCCCCAGCGGCGGACGCGGTTTCATCGGCCTGCCAGTCGCCCATGTTGAAGGCATGCGCCACCACACGGGTGCCTGGCTTCATTTGCAAGATCGTGGGACGCAGGCGCAGGTTGAGTTCGGGCAACAAGTACAGGGTGACAACATTCGCAGAGCTGAAATCTTCCTTGAAAATATCGCCCGTGATGATGCGCACCTTGTCCTGCATGCCGGCCTCGGCCACTTTGCGCCTGGCAAAATCGGCCATGCTCGGGTTGAATTCAATGCCCACGGCATTGGCCTTGAATTTTTGCGCGGCCGCAATGGCAATGATGCCGTCGCCAGCGCCCAGGTCAAACACCTTGTCTTGCGGGGTGACTTTGGCCATGGTCAGCATTTTTTCAACCAACTCGGGCGGCGTGGGAATCCAGATCACATCTTTGCCGCCCTGGCCCCTCGAAGGCTTGTAATTGGGGTCGGTGGCTTGGGTACTTGCACACCCCATCACCAAGAATGCGGACAGCAGGGCAAAAGTAACACGGCGAGACAAGGGCAGCATGACAAGACTCCTATAAATGCGTTGAGTAAATTGTGATTGTGGTGGAAAGCAAACTGAAATTTAAGGTTGAACGGCTAGGCCCAGTCGGGCAATGCCCTCTTTGATTTTTGCCACATCCGCGGTGGCAAAGCTCAAACGAATCGCCGTCGCATCGGGGTTGCTGGCAAAAAATGGGGCGCCGGGCACAAAGGCCACGCCTTGTTCAATGGCGCGCTTGGCCAACTCCGCACCATCTTTCACCTTGCCGCTTGCGCCCGTGAGATTGGCCCAAAAAAACAAGCCGCCCTGAGGCTGGGTGAATGTCAGGGCATCGCCCAGCTCACGCGTCAAGGCCTCGCCCATGGCTTGGGCACGCTCAGCGTAGACGCTGCGCACATGCGCCAAAGTAGCGGGCATACGGCCCGCTTTGAGATAGTGCGCGGCAGTGGCTTGCGCAAAGGTGGAGGTGTGGGCATCGCTGAACTGCTTGCACATGGTGGCACGGGCCAACAGCTCGGGCGGTGCGACCATCCAACCCACGCGCAGACCGGGCGACAACACCTTGCTGAGAGAGCCACAGTAGACCAACCACGCACGGCTACCCGGCACTTGCTCGCTCAAGGCAAGCAAGGACGGTGGCGGTGCCTCGCCAAAGTACAGGTCACCGTAAGGGTCGTCTTCGACCACGACGGTTTGGTATTTCACCGCAAGTTCGAGCACGCGCAAGCGCCGCTCTAGACTGAGCGTGGCACCACTCGGATTGCCATAGGTGGGGATGAGGTACACCAGCTTTGGTTTGTGTTGCACCATCATGTCTTCGAGTTTGTCCACTTGCACGCCATCCGCGTCGATGGGCACGCCCACCACTTGCGGGCCGTACAAGCGGAAGCACTGAATGGTGGCCAAAAACGTGGGGCCTTCGACCAAAGCCACATCGTTTGGGTTGAGCAAGGTTTTGGCCACCAAGTCCAACGCTTGTTGGCTGCCCGTGGTGACGATGAGTCCGTTGGCGTCTAAGCCTTGGACGCCTTTGCTGGCCATGAAGGCGGCGAGTTGTTCGCGCAGCGGTTGATAGCCCTCGGTCGCGCCGTATTGCAGGGCAGCGCCAGGTTCTTCGGTCAAGGCGCGGCTGCTGGCTTCGCGAATGCCTTCCACGTCAAACATGGCACTGTCGGGAAAGCCGCCAGCAAAGCTGATGATGCCGGGTTTGCCCAAAAGTTTGAACAACTCTCGAATGGCGGAGGTTTCAACGTTGTGGAGGCGGTCAGCAAACTTCATGGTTGAGGGCATGGGGTGGGGAATAATGGTCATATGAAAACACAGCACATTGAGCCATTTTTTGCGACGCTGAAAGCAGCCAATCCGCAGCCCAATACCGAGTTGGAATATACCAGCGTGTTCGAGTTGCTCAGCGCAGTTTTGCTCAGCGCCCAAGCCACCGACGTGGGGGTCAACAAAGCCACGCGCAAGCTCTTTGCAGTGGCCAACACACCGCAGCAAATTTTGGATTTAGGCCTCGATGGTCTAGAGAGTTACATCAAGACCATTGGCCTGTACCACAGCAAAGCCAAGCACTTGATGGAGACATGCCGCATCTTGGTGGACCTTCACCACAGCGTGGTGCCCCGCACACGCGAAGCACTTGAAGCCCTGCCCGGAGTGGGCCGTAAAACTGCCAATGTGGTGCTCAACGTGGCCTTTGGCGAGCCCGCGATGGCGGTGGACACACACATCTTTCGCGTGGGCAACCGCACGGGTTTAGGTCCAGGCAAAACCCCGCTGGCCGTCGAAATGAAGTTGATGAAGCGCATTCCTGCCGCATATTTGGTGGACGCACACCACTGGCTCATCTTGCATGGCCGCTATGTGTGCCAAGCCCGCAAGCCCTTGTGCTGGCAATGTGGGGTGTCTGAGTTTTGCAGCTTCAAGTCCAAAACAACGCAGCCGTGACAGACGCCCAATAAAAAAGGCCACGTCGAACGTGGCCTGGGTGTCATCAGCGAACGGTTAGTCTGCTGAGACGCCCGCTTTGCGGATGACTGGACCCCATTTGTTGATTTCCAACTTCAGGTGTTCCTTCAAACCATCGGCGGTCATCTTGTCAGCCGTTGGGATGTCTGAACTGAGCTCAGTCAAGCGCTGCTTGATCGTGGGATCAGCCATGGCAAAACGCATGGCCGTGTTGATTTTCTTCAACACCGGCGCAGGCGTGCCTTTGGGGGCGTACATGCCGTGCCACACCTTGACCTCAAAACCCTTCAAGCCTTGCTCATCCATGGTGGGCACATTGGGCAGTGCAGCCAAACGCTTCAAGGTGGTCACGCCAAAAACCTTGACGCGACCATCTTTGATCATGGGCACTGTCTGCGTGGTTTGGTCGCACAAGATGTCGACCTGACCACCCAACAAATCATTCATGGCAGGGCCGGTGCCCTTGTAAGGAATGGTGTTGATGTTCACACCAATCGCGCTTTTGAACATCAAACCACACAGGTTGGACACAGCGCCCAGGCCCGCATCCGCCAACGACACTTTGCTTTCGTTCGCTTTGATGTATGCAATGAGTTCTTGCAAGTTGTTGGCAGGAATGTCTTTGCGCGCAATCAAAGTCATGGGCACATCCAGCACTTGGCCGATGTACTCAAAATCAGTCAAAGGGTCAAAGTTGAGCTTGTTGTACAAGGCCGGCGCAGTGGACATGCCCATGTGGTGCAAAAAGATGGTGTAGCCATTGGGTGCTGCACGCGCCACCTTGGTCGCCCCAATTGTGCCGCCCGCCCCGTTGACGTTTTCCACCACCACAGGCTGGCCCAAAGACTTGCCCATGGGAATAGCCATCATGCGGGCCACCACGTCAGTGGGCCCGCCGGCAGCAAACGGCACAACCAAGGTGATGGATTTGTCAGGGTAAGTTTGCGCCTGTGCAAAGCCGCAAACCAAGGCACAAGCGGCCAATAGCGTTTTGATCGTTTTCATCGTCGTCTCCTCTTTTGAACATTGAACAGCATCATGGCGGTATTGGCCACTTGGGCACAAGGACGTAAACCCTCAGATAGCTCTGCAGGGCCTGTTTTTTGTCAAACGGGTGACAAGATGGGTCTGACGCGCGGCCACTGCATCACTTGCCAAAGCTGCGCCACGGCGGCGGCCATCTCATCCGGCGTCGCGCCGCCGCTGTGTGCCGCAAGGCGCAGGGCTTTGGCCGTGATTTCGTCACGGCTGAGGGTGTTGCCAGGGTCGCCCTTGGGCTCGTCCACGCGCCCTTGCAAGACGCGACCGTCCGTTGTGTGAACCGTGACTTTGCCTATCCAACGCTGGGGATAGGCAGTGTCGA
>JAIXRH010000062.1 GCA_027485285.1 Comamonadaceae bacterium
GCCATGCATTGCACAGCACCACCAAGCCCATTTCGATATTGGGATGCAAGCCAAGTCGTTCGTTGACGCCCTCCACGAAACGAAGCGCCAAGTCTGCTTGTGCAGAACCCGGAGCTGTTTGCTGGGCTAATTTGATCATCAGCGCTGCTCGTGGATCGCCATTCGGGTAAATGGGCAATCCGAAACCTGGGAGTCGCTGCCCTTTGAGTTCGGCCTCAGCAAGTCGGCTTTTCAAATCGGCATTTGAATGCAAGCTTTCAATCAAGTCTTCGGCCGCATCGGCGCCCCCCGCCAGAGCCGCCCCTTGGTGCGTAGCTAAAGCGGCAACAATGCACGCATGCAGAGTGGCCCCCGTAGAGGCGGCTATTCGCGCTGAAAACGTACTTGACGAGAGCTCGTGGTCTGCGCTAAGTATCAGTGCAGTGTTTATGGCATGCTCCAGAGCTGGTGCCTTAGTTACGCCCATGGCTTCCATCACATGCAACGCAAGAGACTGCTCAACTTGAGGCTGAAGGTACACCCCTCGTGGGCCGAGCAACCCACAAGCCCCGGCAAAAGCAAAAAGCATCTGCCGCGACAAACGTTCTGTCGACCCCATACGGAGCTCTTGCTCCAATGTCCCATCACCTAATACCGTCGCAACAATTGAAAAAACACGCATCATGCGCGGCCTAACAAAGCCTTGCTGCAACACGGCCTCCAGAGCACGAGCTACATCGACTTTCATAGTCTCGACTGGCCATGTTTGAGGACTATCGGTTTGCAATCCACTCCACAGCAGTTCAGCGGTATTTTCAAATCGAGCCGGGTGTCTGACGAGATCCGTAGCCAAAAATCCGCGATAGCGTGGGCCATCTTCATCTATCTCGGTGATCGAGGTCTCGATAACCGGTTGGCCCCAGCGCATTGCGGCGGCAGCCACTGGGCCGCTGCCTTGTCTCACGCTGCTTCGGACCTTCAAGCTCTGAAGTTCTTCTAAAAGATAGCGGTTGGCTTTGCGATGGGCGTGCCGCAAAGGGTGCAAAAGCCCCCGGCTGACATAGGTGTAAAGCGTGGCAGGTTTGATCCCCAACATGGCACTAGCCTCTTGGGCAGTCAGTAATTGTCCTGCGTCTAGGCAAGGTTCTGGTTTCATCATATTTATTCAGTGATCAATTGGGACATTGTGGGTAAAACAGCAAACCCATCCGTGTCTCCATCTTGAAAAGGAATCAGTAGTGGTGGATACATCTAGGGGTTTTCGTTGATCGATTATTGAATCGAGATTGACACTTGATCAACTAATTCACAGACTAGCATCAATCAAAATAATTCGTCAAATAAGAATTATTCAAGTTTTTAACAAGGCTTTACAAGGGGACATTCCTTTGACAGAACTATCAACACAAAACCCGAAAGGCCGGGTGATTGTGATAACTGGCGCCGCACAAGGGCTAGGACGAGCCTATGCACTGCGCTTTGCCAAAGAGGGTCACCGAGTGGTAGCAATTGATTTGCAAACAAATGCGCTAGATCGTGTGGCTTTAGAAGTCAGAGCTTTAGGGGCCACATGTCTTCCATTGACAGTTGATGTGTCCGATGTCAGCAGCGTTGAACAAGCGGCCAAGTCAATCGAGCGCGAATTTGGGTCTTGTGATGTATTAGTCAATAACGCTGCTATTTTTTCGACAATCACAATGAGACCTTTTGAAGAAATCCCGATAGACGAATGGGTTCGAGTCCTCAATGTCAACATCACGGGCACTTTTTTGATGACCCGGGCGCTGGTTCCGCTCATGCGGCGAAACAAGTGGGGACGGGTGATTAACGTATCCTCCGCTGCATTTTTAATGGGTCGTCCCAATTACCTTCACTACACCACGTCCAAAGCTGCAGTGGTGGGAATGACCCGCTCACTTGCTCGTGAGCTTGGGCCTGACGGAATCACGGTGAATGCACTTCTTCCCGGGGCCACTGATACTGAAGTGCCCCGTGGCACGGTGACACCCGAACAAAAGCGACAACAAATCGCCATGCGTTGCATTCAGAGAGAAGAAGGTCCACGCGATCTGGAGGGTGTGGTCAGCTTTCTTGCTTCTGACGACAGTGCTTTCATCACAGGCCAGTCACTGGTCGTTGATGGCGGCTACTGCTTTCTGTAACCTCTAAAACATGCCGTTTCAGCTGTGACTCAACCCCAACCACTAGGAGAGAAAATGAAATTGATTAAAAAATTGAGCCTTTTAACGATGGCTTGCGCATTTGCACTGAGTTCAGCCCCTGCGCTTGCGCAAGAAGTCACCATTAAGGCTGTTAGTGCTTGGCCTGAAGGTAATTTTTTCTCGCAAAATTTTGAAAAATTTGTCCAGAAAGTCAATGCGGATGGAAAAGGCTCCATTCAAATCAACTACGTGGGCGGTGGCGCAAAGGTGATGCCTCCCTTTGAGGTGGGCAATGCTGTCAAAAGTGGCGTGGTCGACATAGCCAATGTCACAGGAAACTTTTACACCAACTTACTACCCGAGTCTGACGCTTTGTCGGTGAGCACTATTCCCGTTCAGGAATGGCGTAAAAATGGCGCTTACGACTATGTCAACAAACTCTGGGGTGAAAAGCTCAACGCACACTATTTGGGGCGGTCGATTGACAACATGCCGTACCACCTCTTCTTGAAAAAGCCGATTACCAAACCTGATCTTGCCGGAATGCGTCTTCGCGGTATTCCAATTTACCGAGAATTTTTTCAAAGTATGGGTGGCAATGTACTGACCATTGCTCCTGGTGAGGTTTACACAGCACTCGAGAGAGGGGTCATTGACGGTTACGGCTGGCCAGTTTCAGGGATTTTTGATCTGAACTTGCAAGAGCACACCAAATACCGCGTAGAGCCTGGTTTTTACAACACAGAGGTTGGCGTTTTGATGAACTTGAACACTTGGAAACGCTTGAATGACAAGCAACGCGCTGTTCTCACGGATGCCGCGATATGGATGGAAAACCTCAACTTGGAAAACCCCAAAAAGTGGGAAGAAGAGAAGAAACGTCAAACCGCTGCTGGTATCCAGCCCATTGTGTTTTCGCCCGCTGAAACTGCTGCTTACGCCAAGCGTTCAACCGACACCATTTGGGAGAGCATTTACAAACGCAGCCCTGAGCACGGTCCTAAACTGCGCCAGCTTCTCACACGTTAAGACTTGAAACCTCATCAAAGCCATTGCACATGAAAATCTTCGCTCGCCTCGACGCCCATTGGGAACGTCTGCTATCTGCGTTTGCGCTGCTCGCGTGTGGGTTGGTGGCTTTGATGGTGGTGGTCATATGCGCTGATGTTTTGGCGCGCAACCTGAGGCTCGGCAATATGGCTTGGGCCAATGAGGTGGCCGAGTACACCCTTTACTTTTCTACCTTCTTAGCTGCTCCTTGGCTGCTGCGGCAAGGAGCACATGTGCGCATGGACGTTGTGCTCAAAATGCTTCCAACCAATCTGGCTTGGGCTTTGGAAGTATTGGCAGACATTTTTGCAATTTTGGCATGTAGTGCTTTAACTTTTGCAAGCGGCAAGGCAGCTTTAGCGAGTGCCGAACAAGGGTCATTAGTCTTCAAGATTTTTATTTTTCCTGAATGGTGGCTCATCACGCCAGCGAGCGTACTTTTTGGATTTTTGACTGTTGAGTGCGTACTCAGGCTTTTACGTCAGATCAACAGTCCCAAGACCATTCGTTCTGAAGCCACCTCATCGGTTTAATGTCTTTTTATTAAAACAAGAGGTTCAAAGTGGACTGGATGCTAAGCCTGATTGCGTTGCTTGGGGGCGTGATTTTTTTGATGTTCATTGGTTTACCTGTGGCGCTGGCTTTTTTAGCCACCAACGTAGTGGCTGCCTTTGTGTTTATGGGCGGTATAGCGGGTGTTGATCAGCTGGCACGCAACTCGATTGCATCGGTCATCACTTTCTCGCTCACACCGATACCCTTGTTCATTTTGATGGGTGAGGTGTTGTTCCAGACCGGTCTAGCGTTGAAAGTGATTGATGCATTTGATAGGTTAATTTACCGCGTACCGGC